>JBBSKH010000009.1:0-51453 GCA_038256495.1 Chitinophagales bacterium | reverse complement strand
TCATTTGTTCCATGGCAGATTAAGAGAGGCATATCCACTTTTTTAATAGCCCGTTCAATACTCAGCCTGTCAGCATTGTTTACAAAATCCTGGTACAACTGGTAATACAAAGGCATTTGTTGTTTGGTTCTTCCGTTCTCAGAATATTCAACTCCGGTTTGTTTCCAGGCTTCCATTCGCTGTGGCAACCAACTTCCCCAGGGTGTTTTACATGCAGCCACCGATGCCCAGGTAACGAGCGCACGCACTTTTTTCACCGGTAGCACCAAATTCAAAGAAGCGGCAAATTATTCTCCCATTTAGTTAGAAAGCATATTTAGATGATCAATCCCCTTTTTATAAAACAAAGCGGATGAAAAGTGGTAATCCTCTGGGTAAACAACGATACCAGCAGCTACAGGATTGTAATGCCCGCCTGGCTAGTCAGACAGGAATGTACTCCAGTTTTTGTAGGAATACTTTTTGCGAACTTAGCTTAACGGTCAAAAGTTTTCGCATCCTCCCAATAGCTATCGGATCTGGTATGCTTTGTCTGTTTTAGTGACTTTATTTTATATTGTTGCACCAAGGCTGGATTGTCCATTTCTTATTTTAATTTTATCGCTCAAATTTTTATAAAATACAGAGACCCAGTCCCTGATTGCCGCTGCCGTAGTTTTCAACCGGTAGCGGCAAATTTAAAAAAGTGGCAGATTATTTTCCAAAAATTCCATAACCACTACTAAAGAACCATTGCCCTTTAAATCTATCTGTAGTGATATTCGTTGGTGCAGGATTATAGGTGTCTGTTGTGTTATAGGCAGATGTGAGACTTGTAATACTGCCGCCCATCCAACCTGTAGAAAACATTAATTTGTTGGTTCGGCCACTTACGGCACTAAGACCTAGAATTATCCGGGGCTTTGGATTTTTTTCCAATGATAAAGCGGGGCCAAATGTAAAAGCGATGCCCCAATTGCTTTCTTTAAAATATGTACCGATATGCATAAGCGCATTAATTCCGGCTTCCATTTTATTGTCGGGAGTGTTTTCTACAATAGAATAATTTAGGGTATCTACCTTGCCCGGCACCGTATTGTTAGGAGCAGTATTTGTTAGAATTGAATAGTTGCGGTTAAATAATCCACCGACATAAACGCCGGTACTAAATCCCCATAGCCTATCCGGGTATTTGTTTATTTGTATAGAAGCTGCATAATTCTGCGGCGTTTTGCTGGGATCTATACCAATGACTTCGATATCTAAATTGGTGATATCGGCGGTGAGCAAATAGGGAAATGTTCGGATAAAAGCAGGAGGTTTTGGCTTTGTTATCTCTTTATACAAGGCAACCATTTTAGCTTCGTTAAAGGCGGAATCAAACACATTCAGGAATGCATTGAACCCTTTTTTATAGGAAGTGAGCATGCTGTCTGCAGCTCTTAAATACCCGCAATTGATAACGAGTTTATATTTTTTACTGGAAAGAATATTATTGTAATAGTCGTTAAAGTGTGCTTCAAGGTCTTGTTCAAGTTGCAGGCGGTCATCAATAATATTAAAGGTTGCCAGCCGGAAACGGGCAGAATCATTTACCGGATCAGGCTGGATGGCAACGGATGCATTTAACCTACTTGCCGTTTTAATTACCTGGTCTCTGAAACTAAAATGAAAGTCCATCAGGTATTTCCGCATGTCATCCTGCAAGATTTTAATATCAATCGCATCCATCTGTGCACACTCATCTACCTGTTTGGTTACTTTTTTTTGTGAGAAAGATTTATTGAATGATTCTGAAGCAATACCGCGGCTTGGTTGGGAGGATGTAACAGTTGATACCATTTTTTCTAAGTTTGGAACGTTGTAAGCTGTAAGGCCAGATAAGAGGGTATTAAAGCCATCAGCAAAACTTAGCAAGCCAAAAAGTGCAGGGGGATTACCTACTGAAATTATCGAGTCTTTTTTATTGATACTAATTTTGTAGGTACCTGTTGCAATACTGTCTATAATAAAATAAACGGACTTCGTTTTTTTCATTGTTTTAGCCCCTGGCATTGTGATGGACTTATTTTTAAAGTCGATGTTAACGGGTGTTGCTGTTTGACTTATTGCATTGTGCATGAACCCCGAAAGCGAAAGTAAAAGCAGTACTGTTGTCTTCATGTTATTAACTTTTATTTACTTACAAAGAAAAGCCTTGTAATAATTGTAAACAACCGTTAAATAACGGTCTTTTTTTGCCGATCCTGGTGTTCTCTTCATATTAAGCCCATACTTCAACCTGTACACGCCACTACCTCGTGTCCACGATAGTTATCGGGACCAACAGTGCAACAATCGTAAACTAACAAGGTTGTTGCCTTACCTCTTTAAGAAACAAAACTATTTTGTGCCAATAAACAAAGCTGAATGACAAGCAAATTAATTTGGGTTTCCAGGATGGTTGGGCAGTGACTAAATCAAGTATAGAAATATTTTTCCAGGGGCAAAATATTTTCTTTACAGTGCTCTTTGAGTGGTAGCCACTAACCGCTTAGCGGATGCATCAACCGTAGAGGGCTTGTAGGGCAAGGGTCCAATACATCAAAAAAGCCACTCCTAAAAGTGGCTTTTCA
The DNA here is from genome assembly GCA_038256495.1 of Chitinophagales bacterium. Lineage (GTDB taxonomy): Bacteria > Bacteroidota > Bacteroidia > Chitinophagales > Chitinophagaceae > Ferruginibacter. Next base: position 48,859 of record JBBSKH010000009.1, on the reverse strand, counting down.
ATAATATTCGTCTTCAATAGATAATAAAATGGGAAAGCTTTCATCAGTTTAACTGCGGTTGTTTGTTCAGCATTTTTTTTGCCAGCGGAAAAAGCAAATTGTTTTCCAGGTGAACATGCCTGTGTAAGTCTTCTTCAAATTCTTTCAGCTCTGCAAGGCAAACTATAAAAGTGGTGCAGGCGTCGGCTGGCGGTGTGTAATTGCTGGTAAGTTCACGAATTTTATACAGCAGGTCACCCGCATGGTCATGCTCTGATTCCATTGCCTGGATAGGTGCGCTGATATAACTTTCTTCCAAATTACTTTGCTGGGCTTTATTATGCAGAACTTCCAGTTCTTTGATCCTTGGGAATAAGACCAGCTCTTCTTTTTGCATATGTGCCGTCATCTCTTCCTGTATCTCTTTAAAAATATTTAATACGGTTATCATGTACGGATTGGTGTCGCCATGTTTAGCAGCCACTTTGTTCAGATGGCCGATGATGGTGGGCATTGATTGCTTTACATAGAAATGATGGTGGACAAGAATATAGCCGATCAACTGCTCGGCAGTCATTTGGGTAAATGGCATTATTTGCGATCCGGTTGGAGCTGTTGCCTTTTGCAGCGCCGCGGCAATGTCTTCTACCGACAGCCCTTTTTCTTCGCATGCCGCTGCCAGGGTTCTTTTGCCTTTGCAGCAAAAATCAAGGTGGTATTGCTCCAGTACCGGAACGGTAGAATGGTTGTTGGTTACAATTGAGGCAAGTGTTTGTTGAGATATATTTGTCATAGTTTTATTTTTTACAAAGCTGCGTTTGTAAAAAAAAGCAAACTGTGATTGAGATCATTTTTTAAACATTATTCCGCTTTGCGAAACTCATCAGCAATGCACCGGTAAATAAAAGTAATGCGGTGCCCAATAGCATATTATTTACAAAAGGAATAGTAACGTAGCCGATAGCGGCAACTCCCTGTACCATTAGCACTATTTCATTTAAGATAACAGCGCCCGCAAAAATAGCAATACCGGTAGTGGTTAATTTTGTAAGTTTAAATTGCATTTCAGAAAAAATATAACCCAGCAGGAACAGGCTTATTACGCCCAACAATACCAGGTGCAGATACCCTATCACAATAGGCCGGAAGCCGAATGCGAGGTCGCTTAAGGATGGAATGGTAGAGCCAAGTTGCAATAATAATTTTATGGCAAGTGCTGCTGCTGAAAGGCCCAGGATACATTTGGCAGTAGTTGAAAGATGCCGGGAAAGTTCGCTCCATTTATCTTTAATGATTATCACCAGCCATACAAATGCAATCACTTGCGCAAATGCCGATAACAGCACTAACAGGTACACCCATAATGGCATGGGCATCCATAAAGTAGATAAAAAATAGGCGGGCACGGCTGCAAATGCAAATAGCCTGAATATATTTTTATGTGCTTGTATTGAAATTTTGAAGCGGCTGATTAATGCAGCCAATAATCCCATACAGCCAAAGAAGAACCAACCGTTGTATTGAAAATGCAGGTAAAAATATTCAGCAGCCAGGTACCAGTTTTGATGGATAACTTTATTCACCATCATAATTGCCAAAGCGAAAGCGCCTATTGATGAAAATGCATTGAAGAGTACCGCTGCTTTAAACCAGGCATGCACTGTTGAACGGTGAGTAAGTTTGTTTAATGCCCGCCAGTATACCACGGCGAAAGCATAAGAAACAACAATGGAGAGCGTAGAAATTATAATGGAGTAAGTGCCATATCCCTCAATGGGGAAGGCTATGAGCATGCCGTAGGCAGTAAGCAGGTTGGCCCAAAGCAGCCAGCTAAATTTTTTGTAAACATTGCTGCTGGTTTGTTGTGCCAGGTAAATGACCATTAGCGTCATCAATGCCTGTGTGATCCACCCGGCAAAAGCAAAATGGGAGTGACCATGTAATAAGTGTTTCTGGTTAACAAACGGAAGGGCATACAAAATTTTGTACCGCAGTATTACACCCAGTGTGGCTACGATCAATAAATTTACGAGTGATATTTTAAGCCAGCGAAACAGGGGTGCAACCATAATTGCTGTTTAACACAAAGCTAAGCGCTGTTTATAAAAATGGTATGATCTCAATCATAATCAACAATAAACTTTTCCTTTTGTGATCTGCAGCTCGCCCTTATGCTGCATATTTTTCATGGTACGGATAACGGTTTCAACCCGGAGGCCCGTCATGTCTGCAATTTGCTGGCGGGTAAGCTTTAGCTTATTGCATTTAGTGCAGATGTACTTCTTATGTTCTTTAAAATAGGCCAATAAGGTACTGATGCTGTTTTCCGGGTCATGCGCTGCCAACTCCTTCAAAATTAAAAATTTGAAACGCAATCTTTGTGAAAGCAGTTTGGAAAAGGAAAAGTGTAAGTCAGGATGCTCTTTTAGTATCTGGTGGAATATGGATTTATGTATCCTGATCACCACTGAATCTGCATCTGCAATGGCCGATGCCGCATAAGGCTCATCATCAAAGAGGGGAAATTCTCCGAAACATTCACCGGGTTCTATAAAAGTTTGTATAAACTCTTTTCCGTCATTATTAATATTAACCCACCTTACTGATCCTTCTACCAGTTGGTGATAGAATGTGCAACAAGATCCTTCATGAAAAATCATTTCTCCGGCAGCAACTTTTTTATAAGCAGCTCCCCAGGCAAGTAAGATATTAACATCAATCATTTGCGTAGTTTTTTATTCAACTCAAATGTATATGGTCTCCTAAGCATTGATGATGATGCCGGGCATACATGCGTATGATTAAAATCATACTTCCACCACTTTATTATAGTAAGTAGGTGAACAACAGGTTGTTGAAAAATTGATAGTAGACTTTTTTTCAGAAGCAAATAGCTATATGACTCAACGCATAAAAAACGGAGATGTAAGCCTGTAATCTTGTAGCCTCAATCTTTCAATCATTAAATAAATTAACATGAAAAAATTAGCAATCATTTTATTTCTGGGGGCATTTATAGCTGCCTGTGGTGGCGGCAATTCTGAAAATCCAGCATCCGCAACCGACAATACTGTAACTGAGAATACGGCAACAGAATCAGGCAATCCTGCCTATGACCCCAAAAGAGGCGAAGGAAAATTTACAGATGTGCAGGTGGGAGAACAGCTAGATGCTGCGATGGCCACTGCTGGCCAGAAAGTATATGAAGTAAAGTGTAGCAGTTGCCACAAGTTAACAGACGAAAGACTGGTTGGCCCGGGTTGGACTGGTGTTACTGAAAGACATACAGCAGAGTGGATCATGAATTTTTCAACCAACACGGATGCTATGCTGGATAAGGATCCCAAGGCACAGGCACAATTAGAGATTTGTTTGGTACGTATGCCAAACCAAAACCTGAGTGATGATGATGCGAGGGCGCTCTATGAATTTATGAGAAAAAATGATGGTGTAAAATAATCAACCTTAATATAATCTAACCAACATGAACAAGTACAAATTTTTACCGGTAGCTGTTATTGCATTCAGCCTGCTGATAGGCTTTAACGCCTGTAAGCCCAAAAATGCCGGTTCGGCTGTAAGCTCCGATGCCGCAGCAAAAACCTATGTAGCTCCCGGTAAATACGATGAGTTTTACAATTTTGTTTCCGGGGGGTTCAGCGGGCAGTTGAGCACATACGGATTACCATCAGGGCGTTTGCTTCGGGTAATTCCTGTTTTTTCTGTTGACCCCGAAAAAGGCTGGGGCTACAGTGAAGAAACCAAACCTATGCTGAATACTTCCCATGGATTTGTTCCCTGGGATGATTTGCACCATGTGCAAAATTCAAAAACAAATGGTGAATACGACGGTAAATGGGTTTTTGTTAATGCCAATAACACACCTCGTGTTGCAAGGATCGATCTGAAAACTTTCCGTACTGCCGAAATTATCGAGTTACCCAACAGCGGTGGTAATCACTCATCTCCGTTCATTACAGAAAATACAGAGTATGTGGTGGCCGGTACACGTTTTAGCATACCGCCCGATGATAAGAATGCTGATGTGCCCATTAACACTTATAAGGAAAACTTTAAAGGAACTATCAGTTTTATCAGTGTGCAAAAAGACAATGGTGCTATGGAAATTGCATTTCAATTGCAATGCCCCGGCGTTAATTTTGATTTGAGCAGGGCGGGTAAAGGTGTTTCCAATGGCTGGTTCTTTTTCTCTACTTATAATACAGAGCAGGCTAATACCTTACTGGAGGTGAATGCTTCGCAAAAAGATAAGGATTTCATAATGGCTGTTAACTGGAAAAAAGCTGAAGAATATATAAAAGCTGGTAAAGGAAGAAAGCAAGCGGTAAAGTATGCACACAATGTATACAGTGACGAAACACATTCTGCCACTTCAACCATCAAAACACAAGTAACAGTTTTGGATGTGAAAGATTTTCCTGATGTTGCCTATTTCTTTCCTTGTCCAAAATCTCCTCATGGTTGCGATGTAAGCCCTACAGGTGAATACATTGTTGGCAGTGGAAAATTAGCTGCTTTGATTCCCGTTTTTAGTTTTGATAAAATGATAAAGGCAATAGCAGCAAAAGATTTTATTGGTGAGTTTGACGGATTGCCAATTTTAAAATACGAATCTGTTTTACACGGCGAAGTTAAGAAACCAGGCCTTGGACCGTTGCATACTGAATTTGATGACAAAGGAAATGCTTATACTTCTATGTTTGTTTCTTCTGAGGTAGTTAAGTGGAATGTAAAAGATTTGAAAGTGTTAGACAGGGTGCCAACTTATTATTCTGTTGGTCACCTGACAGTTGCCGGAGGCGATACAAAAAAGCCATACGGAAAGTACATGGTTGCATATAATAAGATCACCAAAGACAGGTATCTGCCAACAGGCCCGGAACTATCGCAAAGTGCACAACTCTACGATATCAGCGGCGATAAGATGCAGTTGATTTTGGACTTCCCAACTATTGGCGAGCCACACTATGCACAAATCGTTCATGCTGACCTGATAAAAGCTAACTCAACCAAGTTCTTTAAATTGGAAGAAAATAAAAATCCATTCAGGTCAAACGGTGAAGGAGAAACGAAAGTAGTGAGAAAAGGTAACCGGCTTGATGTGTATATGACTGCTATCCGCTCTCACCTTACACCAGATAATATTGAAGGCGTGAAGGTGGGAGATGAAGTTTATTTCCACGTAACCAACCTGGAGCAGGATTGGGATGTGCCACATGGCTTTGCTATAAAAGGTGCTGACAACGGTGAATTATTAGTGATGCCCGGTGAAACACAAACCCTGAAATGGTTACCTAAAAAAGTAGGGATGTATCCCATGTATTGTACAGATTTCTGTAGTGCATTGCACCAGGAAATGTCTGGCTATGTCAGGGTATCACCCGCGGGATCAAATACGCCATTGTTGTTTAGTACAGGAAAAAATTATCCTGCATCAGATTCAACAAAGAAGAAGTAGTTTTTTTTTAAGAAGGAACAGGCTGGTCTTTAAGAACATGCCTGTTCCTTTTTTATTGACTTTTAAATTGATTGAAGTTTTTAATTTAATGGCTGATAGCCGCTGGTAGCTCAGACTGGCAGCTTATAGTAACTCCGATTACTGCTATATTAACCGGAATATTTGAGAACTTAAAATTAAAAAGAATGAAACACGATAAGTTAAAACCATGGATAAGAATATTGCTGGGTCTGTGCGGACTTGCCTTAGTGGCCGTTCTATTTGTGCCGTTGTGGAGAATTGACCTGGTGGCGCCGCAATATCCTGAAGGATTATGGCTCCTTATTTATCCCGATAAACTTGCCGGTAATGTAGATATTATAAATGGCCTTAACCATTATATAGGTATGAAGACACTGCATACCGAAGATTTTATTGAGTTTACCGTACTGCCTTATATCATCGGGTTTTTTGCGTTATTCTTTATTATTGCAGGTGTAGTGGCAAGGCGAAAACTACTTTATCTGCTCTTTGTTCTTTTTGTAAGTTTTGGCATATTGGCCATGTACGATTTCTGGCGTTGGGAGTATAATTATGGGCACAATTTAGATCCGAATGCTGCCATTATTGTTCCGGGACAGGCCTACCAGCCACCTTTAATCGGTTTCAAACAGTTATTAAACTTCGGTGCATATTCGTTTCCCGATATTGGTGGGTGGATATTTATTTCGGTAGGTGCGCTGTTACTCTTTATGGTGGTAATCGTTTGGCGTTCTGCAAAAAAAACAACAATTAAATATGCGAACACGATTGTGGCGATTGCATTAGTTACTATGATTACTTCCTGCAATGCAGGCCCCGAGCCGCTTACAACCGGTGTTGATAATTGTCATTTCTGCAAAATGACCATCAGCGATGTACGGTTTGGTGCAGAGGTTGTTACAAAAAAGGGAAAGGTTTATAAGTTTGATGACAGCAAGTGTATGATCAATTACCTGAACACAAATGATGTGGAGTTAAAGGATATTGAAAATATGTACCTGACGAATTATTCAGGAACGCACCAGTTGATTGACGTAAATAATGCCTCGCTTTTGATGGCCGAAGAACTGCGAAGCCCCATGGGTGGTAATGTGGCAGCATTTGACGATAAAGACAGTTTACAAACAATACAAAAACGTTTTAACGGTAAAACAATTAACTGGAGCGAACTGTACAAGCCTTGAAAAAAATAATTTACATATCGGCACTTATGCTGTTTACTTTAACTGCTTTTGCAAAGACAATTCATGTAGGCAAACAGCAAAACACAAAAACCATTCAGCAGGCATTATTGATTGCGGTGGATGGAGATACTGTGCTTGTGGATGCCGGGCATTATCATGAGCAGAATATTGTTATTGATAAATCGATTTACCTCATTGGCATCAATCATCCTGTACTTGATGGAGATGATAAATACGAAGTGATTTCTATTAAAGCAGATGGGGTAGTGGTGGATGGTTTTAAAGTTACCAATTCGGGTATTTCCAGCATTGAAGATTATGCAGGTATTAAAGTCTATAACAGCAGCAGGGCAGTTATCCGCAATAATATCTTAGACAATACTTTTTTTGGTATTTATATCCAGTTTGGCTTTGACTGCCTGATAGAGAATAATACCATCACAGCACATAGCACCATTGACCAGGAGAGCGGTAATGGTATTCATTGCTGGAAAAGCGACAGCCTGCGTATTTTGGGGAATACCATCACCGGGCATAGGGACGGAATCTATTTTGAGTTTGTAAAAAACTCAATAATATGGCGGAACGTTTCTGAAGGCAATTTGCGATACGGTTTGCATTTTATGTTCTCGAATGATGATGCTTATATCTGCAATGTATTTAAGAATAATGGTGCCGGCGTGGCAGTCATGTTCTCTAAAGGATTAAAAATGATACATAATTATTTTGAAGAGAACTGGGGCGATGCAGCATTCGGTTTGTTGCTGAAAGAGATCAGCGATGGGTATATAGAAAACAATGTATTTGAAAAAAATACTGCCGGTATTTTTATGGAAGGCGCCAGCCGTATACACATGGAGAAGAATGTTTTTAAGGACAATGGCTGGGCAATGAAGATACAGGCAAGTTGTATGGATGTAACCGTTCACCAAAACAATTTTGTTGGTAACAGCTTCGATGTAGGAACCAATGGCAACCTGGTGTTGAATGATTTTGATAATAATTACTGGGATAAATACGAAGGTTATGATCTGAACAAAGATAAACTGGGCGATGTACCCTTCAGGCCGGTGAGTATGTATGCCATGATCATAGAACAGAACCCTTCGGCAATGATTTTGTTCCGCAGCTTAATGTCTACCCTGCTGGATAAAACAGAAAAAGTTTTGCCATCACTCACCCCCGAAAATTTAAAAGACGATCATCCATTAATGAAACCATTAGCATTATGATCATAGCAAGCAACGTATCAAAGCAATTTGGAAAATTAAAAGTACTGGATAATGTTTCGGTTAACTGTGCAAGGGGTGAATGTATTGCCTTGATTGGTCCGAATGGTTGCGGCAAAACCACTTTTATAAAAACTATTTTGGGGATGGTGGTAAGCGACAGCGGTTTTATTACTTTCAACGGAAAGAATATAAAACACGACTGGAAGTACCGGGAGCATATTGGGTATATGCCGCAGATTGGGCGTTACCCCGAGAATATGACCATCGGGCAGGTGCTGGATATGATGAAAGATATCCGTAGAAGAAAAGATGGAAACCTGGATGAAGAGCTGATCAATATGTTTGGACTAAAAGAAATACTGGCCAAGCGCATGAGAACGCTTTCTGGCGGCACCCGCCAGAAAGTAAGTGCAGCACTGGCTTTCCTGTTTAACCCCGATGTGTTGATCCTTGACGAACCTACAGCAGGCCTTGATCCCGTTTCGTCGGAAATATTGAAAGAGAAAATCATTGCAGAAAAGAACAAGGGCAAGCTTGTACTAATCACTTCACATATTTTAAGTGAACTGGATGACCTTATAACTCAGGTGATTTATATGCAGGAAGGAAAACTCTGGTTTCATAAAAGTATTAATGAGCTAAGGGAAGATACCGGCGAAGAAAAATTATCCAAAGCAATTGCCAAAATAATGACTCAATAAAAACGCATGAAGAAAATAATTAAATATGTGGTTATTGATATACTCCGCAATAAAATTGTACTGGGTTACACGGCGTTCCTGTTATTGATATCCATCAGCATTTTTAACCTGGAAGATAATTCAGCAAAAGGATTGCTTAGCCTGCTCAATATTATATTGATCATTGTGCCGTTGGTTAGCTTGTTATTTTCGGCTATTTATGTGTACAACAGTTCGGAGTTTTTAGAATTGCTGGTTAGCCAGCCGCTAAAACGAAAAACAATATGGCTTAGTCTTTTTACAGGGCTGGCTGCTTCAATGGCATTTGCTTTTTTTGTGGGTGCCGGCATACCAATACTATTATATGAAGCAACCCCAACGGGTTTTATGATGCTGGCAACAGGCTTGTTGTTGTCTGTGATTTTTGTTGCACTGGCTATGCTTACAACAGTTATTGCAAGGGATAAAGCAAAAGGTATTGGTGTAGTTATTTTATTATGGCTTTATTTTTCCATCATTTTCGATGGGTTAATACTGTTCGTGCTTTTCCAGTTTGCAGATTACCCGTTAGAAAAAATAATGGTGGGAGTAACTGCTTTCAACCCTATAGACCTGAGCAGGATTCTCATCTTATTAAAAATGGATGTATCTGCTTTGATGGGTTACACCGGGGCTATATTTAAAGATTTTTTTGGTACACAGCTTGGGTTGATTATTTCATTTTTAGTATTGGTAACCTGGGTGGTAATTCCTGCATGGCTATCATTGCGAAAGTTCAAACATAAAGATTTATAGGATATGAAGAGAGATGAAGCATTGGCACCATTGTCGAGAGAACACCACGGTACATTAATTTTAGCGCAGTTGCTGAAAAAGGATGCACCCGTGTATCGTGAACTGCCTACTGAACCATGGGACAAAGCAACATACGCACAACAGCAATTTGAAGCGCATATAAAAAATCATTTTGCAAAAGAAGAAGAGATGTTGGATAAAGTAAAAGCATGCCACGAAACGGTGACTGTGTTAGCAGGAGAAATAATAGCCGAGCACCGCCAACTGGCAGCACTGTTCTCATCACTTTCTAATACCGATGACCTGGTAAACACAATGGACAAACTTGCTGTTGCCTTGCAGGAACATATCCGTAAAGAAGAGCGGCTGTTGTTTCCCCTGTTGCAGCAACATTGTTCACCGGCACAGCTACAGGAAATATATGAGCTGTTGCACTAAACCGTAAACAATGAAAAAAGATATAATATCAAGAGAAGATATTGTGCTACTGGTAGATGAGTTCTATAATAAGATAAAAAAGGACAAACTGCTTGGTTTTATATTTACCGATGTTGCCAGAGTAAACTGGGAAAAACACCTGCCCATCATGTACGATTTTTTTGAAAACATGTTATTTTATACCGGTTCTTATACCGGCAACCCGATGGAGTTGCATAAACACATTAACCGCCTGAGCCCCTTAACTGAAGCACATTTTAAACAATGGACCCACTTATTTACAACTACTGTTAACGAATTATTTAAAGGCGAGACTGCTGAACTGGCAAAGAAAAGGGCGCTGAGTATTTCGGCTGTTATGCAAATAAAAATTGCAGCCGAAACATCTTCTTCCGATAAAATATTCTGATCGATAGCGTATTTTCGAATCCACATTAAGTGATTTAACGCCAAGCCTCAGAGAGGCGTTTGGTAAAATAAAAAAAGGCGCCGATAATTTATCGGCACCTTTCCTTCTGGTTTCACTACAAAAACACTATTGGGCGGGCGGGAGCAATACGCCGTCAATTACATGAACAATACCGTTTGCTGCCGGAATGGAAGCAATGATCTTAGCTGTTCCGTTTACGTAAATGCCATCTTCCTTTTTGCTGATAGTAATATTGCCGCCATCTACCTGGCCGATGGTTTGGCCATCCTGGAACATGTCGGGTTTAAATACACCCAGCGAAACATGGTATTGAAGAATTGTAGTTAGTTCATCTTTCTTTTCAGGCTTTAGCAGCCCCTCTACTGTGCCTGCTGGTAATTTATCAAATGCAGCATTGGTAGGTGCAAACACCGTAAAAGGCCCGGCATTACTTAATGCATCCACAAGGTCTGCTGCTTTTACAGCAGTTACCAATGTTGTATGGTCTTTGCTGCCAACTGCCACCTGCACCACATTTTTTTGCGACATGTCGTCTTGCACACCTGATTGCCCAACCGATACTGCATTGTCGGCAGTGGCTGTGCTAGCTGTATTTTGGTCCACTGCATTATTGCAGGCAGTTGAAAAAAACAGCACGGCTGCAGCAAGTGAAATTTTAAATGAGTTGCTCATTATCTATTTTTTAGTGTGATTAAATTGTGAGGTAAATCTAACTACTGATCGTAAAACGCTTTATGATTAGAATCACAATCCCTCAAGCAGGGATAACAACTAAAGCCTATACCAACAATAAGCAGCGGCTTCTTTTAAAAAAGTAGGCCATGTAAGTAAGGTTTGGATGCTGGGCAGGAAGCCTGCGGCGGTGGCAATGCCGCGGCCGGCAATGTAGTTGCAGGGGTAGGGTTGTACCGGCACGCCGGCCTTATCAAACAATAATTTGGCCCGCGGTAAGTGGTGGGCAGAACTCACGAGCAGGTAGGGCGGCGGTAACTGTGCACTGTCAAGCAGCCGCTTTGCATTCACGGCATTCTCTGCAGTATTGGTAGAACGATCCTCTAACAGGATGGCCGAATCCGGCACGCCCATTATCATCAACTCCTGCTTTACATAGGCTGCTTCTTTAAAACTTTTTAGTTCTTTTTTACCGTTACCACCGGTGATCATGATGTGCGTGATATGGTGCGTTTTGTAGAGGCGTAGTGCCTGGATAAAACGATCGGCAGCGCCATTGAAATTACCGTTGCCATCCCGGTCGGGGCTGGCAAAGCCACCAGCCACAATGCCACAACTAAATTGCGTAGCCGCAGAAAGCTGTACCGGTGCAGGCTGGTATTGGCGGGCAAACCAGTCAAGCAGCATGCTGTTGCTAAAGAGCAGGGCAATTACGAGCGCAGTAATCCGGCAGGCCTTTTTAAGGCGGGGCTTCCGTAACCATACTGCAAGCACCAGTAAGCAAATAATCCACACCAGGGGGTTCAATATAAAACCTGATAAAGCGGAAAAAATAGCATGCATGGGTAATAACTTTTTTGCCGGCAAACTTAATTGTTACTTGAAGTAAATAGGCGCCGGCTTTTTACAAAGAAGCTGCGGTACCTCTTAATGCTTTGCCAGCTCTTGCACCGGTATGTTGTTCGTTAGCTACTGTTATAGTACCATTTACTATTACATAATGAAATCCTTTGGAATAGGCATGTGGCTTATCGAAGGTTGCCCGGTCCGTAACGGAGGCTTCGTCAAAAACAACGATGTCTGCCGCCATGCCTTCTTTAAGCAGGCCCCTGTTTTGTAAACCGAATTTTTGTGCAGGCAGGGAAGTCATCCTGCGGATGGCTTCTTCCAGGCTGATGACGTTTTCTTCCCGAACATATTTTCCCAACACCCGGGCATTGGTACCATATCCTCTTGGGTGCGGCACGCCTGCATTCATGATGCGGATACTGGCATCGCTGGCAAACATATTAAACGGATATTGCATGATGCGTTTTACATCCGCTTCGCTCATGCCATGAAACACCGCACTGGCACCGCCTTCCATCATGATGTCAATTATGGTGAGGGCTTCTTCTTTTGCCTTGTGTTTCCTGCCCTTCATCAAATTAATCTGTTCAATACTTTTTCCGTTGTAGGTACTATCTGGGCCAAAGCTGGCTACCACGGCATAACTGAAATGTTTCAGCTTCCGCTTTTTCAAGCTCTTCAGCATGGCATCAATTACATATTGTTTTGTTTGGGGCCGTTGCAGCCGGGCACGAATGGAGTCTTGTCCATCAGCCAGTATTTCATCTGGCAACAAAGTGCTGATGGAAGTGCTGCTGGCGGTATAAGGATACTGGTCGATCGTTACATCAACCCCTTCTTTTCTTGCTGCTGTTACCATGGCAAGTGTGTTACTGCTCCTGCCCCAGTTTTGCTGGCCACTTACTTTAAAGTGCGAAATTTCTACGGGGATATTGGCGGCTTTGCCGATATAAATGGCTTCGTTAATAGCGGCCACCACACTGTCCCCTTCGCTGCGCATGTGGGTGGCATATACGCCGTTGTAGCGGGATACAATTTTTGCCAGGGCAACAATCTCGCTGGTTTTGGCATAGGTACCGGGGATGTAGATGAGGCCGGTGCTCATGCCCACTGCTCCATCCTGCATCGCTTTTTCTACCAGTTGTTCACCCTTGGCTTGTTCAGCCGGTGTAAGGTCGCGGTTGGCCCTGCCGGCAACCGCACGGCGTACATTGTTGTGGCCAATGAGGCTGGCCACGTTTATGGATAGCCGCAGGGAATCGATCCAGGTAAGATATTTTCCGATATCAACATTAGATAAACCGCAGTTGCCTGTGATGCAGGTGGTAACGCCATCCATTATGAAACTCGTGGCCTTGGGGTCGCGGGCCTCATCATCTTCAATATGGGTGTGCACATCAATAAAGCCGGGTGCTATCACCAAACCCTTCGCATCAATGATGCTGGTGGCCGTTGCGCCGGGTAATTTACCAATGGCAGTAATACGATCGCCGGTAATGCCGAGGTCGCCATAGAACCAGTTGTTACCGGTGCCGTCTATAATCTTACCATTTTTTATGAGTACATCATATTGTGCATGGGAAACTGCTACGAAGCATAGCATACAAATACAGGCGATCCATTTTTTCATCTTAACTATAATTTGAATTGAAATTAAGCAATTTTTGAAGTATACAAAACGAACTGGCAAAAGCAGCACTACTTTATTACTATTGTAAACAAAATTAATAATGCGTTAAAATAATGCAGCTAATAATATCCGTGTTACAATGAGCCATTTTGCCGTTGCAACGCTTAAAGATCGGAGCCAACATTAAATCATTAACTTTATCGTATGCACCTTCTGTGGGCTATATTATTATTTTGGCTGGTGCCTACCACGGCAGGCGCAACTATAATTTCAACAGGTATGGACACGTTAGCGCTGGAACAAAAAATCAATCAACTGATCAGTAACCTGCAATACAGCAGTGAGTCAGATTACCCGCTGGAGTTGTTGCGTTGGGGGCATAAAAGTCCTGCAGCGTTGCAGGCTGCCATCCGGGAGAACAATCCCGGCCATGTGCCTGAGCAAAGAGATGCCGCTGCTTTTTTCAGCAGGTATATACAGGCACAGGTAAATAGCGGCGATCCTGAAATGATAAAAGCAGCCAATAAATACAAGGCTTTATGGGAATTGTTGAGTAAACAATCGTCCACGGTAACGGTATGGCGTAATGGCCAGACAAGGGTGGATATTTACATAGTGATTACTGCCAAAGATGGCCAGTTGCTGCTGATAAAAACGACATCCGTAGAAACATAAATTAATGTGCACCTATCAAAAAGCCCCGAACAAATGCCGGGGCTTTTCTATTTATAAGGGTTAATGATTATTGCGTAGGTCCTGTATCAGCATTTGCTTCTATCACATTTTGGATGCTGGCGGAAACATTGGAAAGAAAGTTATAACCAAGCGTATTTTGTAAAGAGGCTACGGATACCCGGTAGTATCCCCAGGTTTGGGCATTTACGGTTTGGTTGTTGGGCATATTCACTGCAATTACCCTGGTAGTTGTGCTGACCCTGGCAACATCATTGCTACCCTGCGGTAACACCACAATTACCTTCCAGTAATTTGAAGGTACGGTAATGGCGCCACCTGCAATGGTAGTAGTTATACCTCCCAGGCTTCCTGTACCGCCTGTGCCATACCCGCCGGAATACACGTACATTTCATTGCCCGCACCCATCAGGGTGCGACAGTAATTTTCCAGAGCAGCCCAGGTAATCTGGTTAAGGTTGGGGCTTTGGGGCATAATGTTGGTCATTAAAAAAGTTGATGCATTATCGGCACTTGTCAGGTCACGGTCTGCAGAGGGACATTGGTGCCCACGATCGAAGCCGGTATTTGTGTAATTAGAAGTTGTTGCTTTATAGAAACCTGCCGGCAGCGCATTGTCTGTTGCAAAACAATCGCAGCGTGCAGCATTACCATCCCATTCAGGGCTGATATGCCATGCCACCCATGCCGGCGTTCCCCTTGAATTATTATAGGCAAGGGTAAACTGCGTTTTTACCATCAGGTAATTATTAGGGTACGCACTATTAGTAACAGCTCCACTTGGGTTGCCCATAGCCATATTATCTTCTGCCGCAGGCGGTGCGCTATTATCCTGGATATCTATATCATCTATGTTAAGCCTGCCACCACCTGTCTTTCGAATCTCGAAACGTACCGTGCCGGAAAGACTGGTATTGAAAGTAGCCTTGGTAAGTGTAGTAGTAGATGCGGTGATGGTACTACCGGTTTGTGTCCAGGTGCTGCCACTGTTGATGGAATACCATAACTGGAAAGTGCTGCTGGCATCTGTGCCATATTTTGCATAGTACACAGATACGGAACCGGCACCATTGCTTGTATTAAATTTCATGGAGATCTTTCCGCTGTTCTGCATACGTGCCGATTTGGTGCCGTTCTTACGGTCGCTGGTAGTGTTGCCAATCAAGGCGTCTGCCAGGTTCCAGGTGCCGGTTGTCAGTACCACATCAGCCGCTGCATAAGCGCCTTTACTTCCTGACTCAAAATTTTCGGGGAAACCTGGTGCCGAGATTGAACTCGTATTATAGCCGGCTTGATCAAGGGTTGATTGCTCTGTATAAGCAGGATCTTCTTTGGTACATGAAACACCGAATAAGCCAAGGATAAGAATAACAAGCAACAATTTTTTCAATTGCATGAATGTAGTTTTTGGTAAAGGAAAATCAGATTCTGGAATTAAATGTAGCCTTATTAAAGATTGAAAGTTCAGGCCTGATAAAATCGGGTATTTGTGCGAAGTAATGCGTAAAATTACAGGTAGGGTTACACGCTGACGTAGTTCTTTATTTTTTACATGGAAAACCGTTAGCCGTATTGACTGGCTAATCAACCGGTCGAATAGGTATTAATAAAAAAGCCACCCCGTTTATTTGGGATGGCTTTAAAGTGGCAGAGAATAATTAGCTTTTCACAAGATCAAATTTTTTGAAAATGGATCTTACGGCAGCCTGGGCTTCACTGGCCCTGATCTTACGGCTGTCAATTTCATTGGTGGTCCATCCCTGCCATACCGTTTTTTCTGTTTTACCATCTATCATCGAAATGGTGATGGTGCCTTCCTGCACAGGAATGTCGTAATTATCGTATCCTACAAAACGGGAAGGATAATACACGTTAAAGATGCGGCGTGTGTTAGGGTTGTAGAACGTGCGGGTAAACGGGCGGGAATAAACCGGGTCGTTCTTCTGCCTGATAGATTTCTCTACCAGCACATCATAACTTAATAATACATCCGGGTTTTGCGCCACTTCCTGCCAACCTGCAGTCTTGTTCAATTCTTTGTCTACTGCATCTTTGATTTTTTCTTCTGCAAGGTTTTGTACTTTATTCTTGTCCTTGTCTATCCATGCATATGTTTTGTACTGTGAAAAATCTACCGACTTGTCTTTTTCAATATGAGCCGTAGAACCACAGCCTGCCAGGATAAAGGAAAAAAAGAAAAGCAAACCTGCGAAACCTAAGGTTATTCTTTTCATTGTTTTTGTTTGTTTTATTTGTGTATAAAATTGTTTGTTTGATAAATAAATTTACGTAGAATTGACCTGGTTGTATTGCAAGGAAATGTGAAATTCCTGCTGTTTTAATTTGTGTTTTAATTTGGTGAAAAGCCTGTTAAATAAAGGGTTTCAGCCGTTGGTAGTTCTACGATTATAAGATGAATGAACGGGAATTTTCCATAGCTCAGATTACTGCTTTAACATAACCTTACCGGGTACCCGTTAATCTTTCTTTTAATAATAGCTTCTCATAATTGTGAACGGCTGAAAAACCCGGTCCAACCACATTATGAAAAATAAAATTCTACTTCTACTAATGGTTACCGTTGGTT
Source organism: Chitinophagales bacterium (assembly GCA_038256495.1). Taxonomy (GTDB): domain Bacteria; phylum Bacteroidota; class Bacteroidia; order Chitinophagales; family Chitinophagaceae; genus Ferruginibacter. The sequence goes on along the minus strand of JBBSKH010000009.1, from coordinate 32,190 downwards.
CGGTAGCAGTACAAGCACAAACCGCTCCTTCTTTTGGAGTTAAGGCCGGGGTAATATCTTCGGGCATGAGAGGCGATGCAGTTGATAACCTTAAAAACCTGATTGACTTTACCGATGGTAAGGTAACAACAAGCAACCGTACTGCTGTATTCCTTGGCGGATATGCCAACATCCCATTGAGTGGCGGTATTTCTGTAGAGCCCGGAATTTACTACAGCCAGAAAGGTTACCAGATGAAAGGTGAACTAGGCATTAAGGGATTGGATTTCCTGGGAGCCAATGCTACAGCAGTTTTGAAAGCAGATTATATTGACCTGCCTGTGTTGCTGAAAGCTAACGTGGGCAACGGCCTTCAAATATTTGCCGGGCCGCAGTTCTCTTACCTCAGCAGTGCTAAGTTGGCGACAAGGGCATCGGTGTTGGGCATCAACCTGCTTAACAAAACCTTTGATGCTACTAACCAGTTCAACAGGTGGGATATGGGTGTTACTGCCGGTGTGGGCTACCAGTTTACCAACGGTATGAACATAAGTGCATCTTACGATTATGGCCTGAGTAAAGTGGATGCCAACCAAAATGTAAACAGTTATAATAATAGTTTTAAAGTGGGCATTGGTATCAGCTTCTAAAGCATCTCTGAAATACAATTAGAAAGTGTGTTGACTCCGTCAATGCACTTTTTTTTGCCTGAAGCCTTACCGTAAATAGGTATCTTTGCGGCCGATTACAGATCATCATTAGCATTTGGTACAGGCCAACATATTTGTAAAAAAACAGCATGGAGATTATTGGCTATTTTGCCGCAGCATTGGTGGGTATTTCATTGGGCCTTATGGGGGGCGGCGGATCAATACTTACCGTTCCATTATTGGTATATTTTTTTGAAGTGAACCCGGTAACGGCCACATCCTATTCCCTATTCATTGTGGGTATTACCAGCCTGGTTGGGGCATACCGTTATTTCAGGAAGGGCCGGGTTGATATGAAGGTGTCGCTCTTGTTTGGTGCCAGCTCAGTACTTACGGTTTTTCTCACACGGATCATACTCATTCCTGTAATACCGGAAAATGTTGTCCGCATCGGAAGCTTTACGCTTACGCATGATGTTGCTACAATGGTTTTGTTTGCCCTGCTGATGCTTTGGGCGGCAGTAAGTATGATTCAAAATGCAAATGAAAAAAACATACCAGTATCAGATGGCCCTCCCCCTGCAACAAAAGTAATATTCTTGTTATTATATGGCGTTGCCATCGGCATTATTACAGGGTTGTTGGGGGCTGGCGGCGGGTTCCTGCTTATACCGGCCCTTGTGCTACTGGTACGCATGCCCATGAAGCATGCCGTGGGAACATCGTTGTTCATCATTGCCATGAATTCACTTATAGGATTTACCGGCGACCTGAATCATTTTGATATCAACTGGCCATTGCTGAGTATAATCAGTATCATTGCCATTGCAGGAATATTTGCAGGCATGGCAATTGGCAAGACAATGAAACCTGATCGCCTGAAAAAGTGGTTTGGTTATTTTGTATTGTTGATGGGTGCCATCATCCTTGTTAAAGAAATATTTTTTACGGGATCTTAAAAAAAATACAATGAAAAACTTGAAAATTGGTGCTGGTCTTTGGTTAACGTTGCTGTTGTTTGCCAACTGCAACTCGTCAGCACAGGAAACAAATTTATCGGTTACTGAATTTGATAAATCCGTTAGCGGACAAAGCGTTCAATTGTTGGATGTAAGAACTGCCGGCGAGTTTGCCGGCGCACACCTGGCCAATGCCATGCAGGCAGACTGGACCAACCTGGAGGAGTTTGAAAGAAGGGCGGCGGCGCTGGATAAAACAAAACCCGTGTACACTTACTGCCTTAGCGGAGGACGCAGTAATGCTGCCACCAAATGGCTGAACGATAACGGCTACAAAGCATATAACCTTGCCGGTGGTATTACCCGGTGGAACAATGAAGGCAAGCCTGTGGTGCAGGAAGATACCGGCTTGCAACTAAGTATGGATGATTACCTGAAGATGATACCGGCAACCGGTACTGTGCTGGTAGATTTTGGTGCCAGCTGGTGCCCGCCCTGCAAAAAAATGGACCCTATTACCGCAGCGCTGGAAAAACAATACGGCAACCAGTTTACTTTGTTGAAGATTGATGCCGGTACTAATACCAACTTGTTGCAGCAAATGAATATTGCCACATTGCCGGGTTTTATTATTTACAAAAACGGCAAACCGGTGTGGCAACGGCAAGGGTTAGTTGAAAAAGCGGAACTGCAACAGCAGCTTAGCTTGTAACAGCTTTTTTAAACGTTAAAAAAAGGTTACCCACATCTTTCCTATAACAATAATTACTAATTTGCAGCGTCATCCAATATCAGTATATGAGGTATCTTTTTATAGCAGGTTTTTTAATTACACAGTCGTTTACGCTTTTCAGTCAGTCCATAAGTGAAAAAATTAAGTTAGCAGCGGTACAGCTTTCTGGTATCGATCAGCAGCGTTTGTTGCTGACCGAAAAGATAGCAGGCCTGAAAATGGATAAGATCCAGGAAGATATGGATGCTGCTGGTCTGCCTCAGGTAATGGCAGGTGATGAGCTGGTACGCCATTCGGCGATGGTGCTGGCATACGCAGAAAAATTTGAGCAGGCCCGTTGGGTAGCACATATAATTGTTCCCGAAGTGATCAATGGAACGGTTTTCAGAACCAACGATTTCAGGATAGATGAAAAAGTAAGTACAGGTAGTGCTACCGAAGCGGATTATTTTCTAAAGAAATTAAAAGCCGACAGTACCTGGGAGTACGATGGTTTTGGTTATGACCGTGGTCACCTTGCACCATCAGCAGATTTTCGCTGGAGCAGTACGGCGCTTTCTGAATCCTATTACTATTCAAATATGTCGCCACAACTAGCGGATTTTAACCGCGGTGCCTGGGGCGACCTGGAAGATGCAGTAAGAGGGTATCTGTATACTCATCGTAATACACAACTCTATGTAATTACAGGCCCGGTTTTAAAAGAAGGATTACCTGTTATTGAGCGGGGCCTGCATAAAGTAAGCATTCCTGCCATGTACTGGAAAGTGATTTATGATCCTGCCAATAAAAAGGGGATCGGTTTCCTTATGCCCAATGAAGAAATTACTAAGCCACTTTCTGCTTTTGCCGTTAGCATTGATGAAGTTGAAAAAGTGACTGGCCTTGATTTCTTTAATAAACTGCCGGTGGAAGTGCAGGCTGCTATAGAGAGCCAGCGAAACCCACAGGAATGGTTACCCGCAAGTAATGCGCTGGATGTGGAGCCAGTAGCGCAAGAATCCTTGCCCCGTAATCATTTCAATACCACCGTTGCCAGACAGTGGATGGGCAATGCTGCAGAAGTAAGTGTGTGTGGCAAAGTAGTAGGTGCCAGGCTGAGCCGTGCAGGTAACCTGCTCATAAATCTAGATAAAGCTTTCCCCAACCAGGTGTTCACCGTCTTTGTGAAAAAGGAAGATATCATCAACTTTAACTCAGACCTTACGGAAACCTTAAAGAATAAAGTTATCTGCGTAAAAGGAAAAGTGATGAACCAGGGTGGTACTGCAACGATGTACATTAAAACGCAAACCGATCTTACTGTTCAACAATAGTGAAGAAGAAATATTTTAGAAAGGAAACCTTCTTGCGAAGGTTTTTTTTATGTACAATACTAACCAAAAAAAGCATGCTAATAACAGCAGGTTGATGGGTGATATTGGCAGGTAGATACCATTCAGGTTTAGCGATGAGAGGTCCGGTTGTGCCGGGCCATCGTCTTTAACGGGTATGGTAAATGCATCCGCTATGGGGTGGTTGGCTTCGTAATCTTCATGCAATAAACCGGCCACAGTGGCGGCTAATTGCCGCTGGTAGAGCTGACCCGGCTGCTTTATTTCGCCCAACCCTTTAATGCCCGGGCCAATCATGGCCAGCCATGCCTGGCTCGAACCTTTTACCAGTATATTGTGGGAATACCATTTGCCAGGCCTGCTGCCACGGCCATGATCAGTAGTGATGATGAAGTAAGTATTGTTCTTATAGAAATCATCCGACTGCACAAAATACCAAAGCTCGGCAATCATCTTGTCTACATTATTAGCTTGTTGCAGGTAGCGGTCATATTGTTTCTGGTGACCAAACTCATCCGTTTCTCCGAGGCCTAGCAACATTACTTTAGGATGGTGAACCTGCAGGTATTCTTTCGCATTCAGAAAGGTAAGCAGGTCGTAACGGGTGCCGGTTTTGTAAGTAAGATTTTCCTGCACTTTATTGATCATTTCATAATCACCTTCCGCATCTTTCATGGGGCCATAACCTGTATTTACGGGGATACCGCTTCGTTCTACGTTGAGTATGGCCGGGAAAACATCCCAGGAACTGAATGCCACTACTTTGTTGCGGTACTCATCGGTACCATTCAGGTATTCCAGCAAACTGGTATTCTTGTTGGCTACCGGTTTGTTCTTCGCCAGGAACGGGTCTGCATAACCAGTTAAAATTTCATTGTAGCCGGGGTAGGAGATCTTGTAAATATTGCTAACGTCCACCTTGTTGTTGTAATTCCGGTTGCCGTGTAACTGCCCTTTGGCAGCTATGGTACTCCAGAAAAATGGCATCAGTCTTTTTCGTCTTTCTTCCGCCGTTAGTCCACCATACAAGTCATGGCAGAGCTCACTGTTCTGTACAAATTTTTTATCGAGGAGGATCTTTTCGTCGGCACCATTAAACACTTCCTGCCAGCGCAATCCATCGGTGGTAATAATAAATACATTTGGCTTTGCTGTTTGCTGAGCAGTAGCTGCAATCACCCAACATTGAAGAATAGCATATATCAACAATTTCATGCTGTTTCGTTTCTCAAAGTAACAAGCATGCTATAACCTTAATGTTATGCCGTAGTGATGTTAGTGTTAACTATCCTCAGGAATTAATAACCGTTTTAATTTGTTCGTTCTTGTTGCGCAGGTCAATACCTCCTTCCAGTATAGATTTTAAATTGGCCAGGTAAAAGGTCCAGCCTTCGCCGCAGCCAACAAAATAGTTGGCTTTGCTTTCTTCATCTTCCGGAATATTGTATTGATGTAATACTACCCGCCACTCAGCTAGTTCAAACGCAAAGGTTACTTTAACCTTCATATCGTTTTTGCCATTGGCATTAAAGGTAAATTCAAAAAGATCGCTGCCGTTTGCCGCCAGCACTTTACCATTTTCCACAACATCATCCCCATAACCAAACCATAACCAGCGATAGCTGCAGCTGGCTGAAACCAATGCTGCTGGCTCCAGCAGGTTACCTTCGGCATCTTTGTACTCACAAGTACGCAGAAACCAATGTTGCATGCCTGCAGCTGTGGCAAAGGCATAGTATAATTTTTCCTGGCTGGTTTTAATTGAAATGCTTTTCGTAAACTGGTCCCATTTTGTAGCCATAGTTTTATTTTTTTACGGGTGCCGAGTGCAGGCCAACCCGGTTTCCCTCCGTGTCTATGAAAACAGCCATAAAGCCAAATGCATCGGAGATGGGCGTTTTTGGAACCATTACGGTGCCGCCTGCGTCCGTTACTTTGTCTAATATCAGCTGTAAATCGGGATCGCCATTCAGGTATATCAACGGGCCTTCAGTTATAGATGGTTTATGAAAACCACCGCTATCTACCAGGGCGCCGCCCACACCGTTTTGCATATCCGTAATTGGGAAGAGTCGCATTTTTATTTGCTCGGTATCCATGGGTACCAGGATACAACTAAAAATGTGTTGGTAAAAACGGGTGGCCCGTTCCAGGTCATTAACACCAATTTCAAACCAGCTGATTGCATTGTTCTTTAAGGCCATGATAATTTTTTAGATAGTTTAAAGTTCCGAAAATGTTCAGGAAAAAGAAAATGTTTCTCCCGCTTATTTATGGGTGCATTTTCAAATTGTCCCCGGTTGGTGGACAGCAACCGGGGAAGGCCGCCGTGGGCGGTGTCCACCGCCCGCAATAAGTACGGTCAAGACAATTGAAATGCACCCTTATTTATTAATGAGGGTAAAAATCAGCATATAAAGAATAAATTGCAGCCCTGGCAAATTCCTTCAGCGGAATATATAAATCGTTAACAGCAGCATGAGGATCTTATATATATGTAGTAAAAAATTTGATTACCTGCAGGACCTTACTTATTCGGGGCTGGTAATGCTGCTGGGTAAAGAGCAGGTAACAGATTATCCCTGGAACCCGAAGTTCAACCTGCCATATAAACAGTATCCAAAGAACCTGGGGTATACCGGCGTCTCTTTTCGTTTATTTGAAAAAATTGACCCCGGTAAATATGACCTGGTGATATTGGCTGCTGCCAAGCAGGATGCGCTGAACACTTATGAAAAAATATTGCCGGAAATAAAACATATCCCGGTGTTGTTTTTAGATGGTGGCGACTTTCCCCAAATTGGCGGTGATTTTTATCGTTACCAACTGGGCAATCGATTTGAAGCAGTGCTGAGCCAACGGCCTTTTGATATTATTCTCAAACGAGAATACATCCCAACAGAACATGAAGGCATGTCAAATGTTTTTCCCTTTCAATTTTCATTTCCTTACAACCTGCAGGTAGATACCTTGCTGGAGCAGGATAAAAAATACGATGTATCGTTCTGGGGGCAACAGGAGCCGGCCATCAGGGCAAATGCCTTAACGTTGCTGCAGGATAAATATGACTGTGCACAGAACGGCACAACACTTAACCAGGATTTTTCTACTTATAAAAGAAAGGGCAAATTTTACCTCGAAGAAATTGCCCGTTGCAAGATTGTACTCAACTTCAGGGGTGGCGGCTGGGATACCATGCGTTACTGGGAAGTGCCTGCAGCAGGCAGTTTTATGATCAGCCAGCGGCCTCAAATAACCATACCCAACAATTTTGAAAATGGCAAACACCTGGTATGGTGTTCCGACGGGCTGGAAGACTTATTGGAAATTATTGACTACTACCTGCAACGGCCAGCAGAAAGGGAAGCCATTGCCACGGCCGCCAAAACGCACTTAGAGCAGTATCATTTAAATACCTGCCGGGCACAGGCGTTGCTTGAAATTGTGCAGCAATTTATGAATGGCCGCTAGATTGCATTTCTTTGTAAAGCATAAAAAAAGTGCATCGCTTTTGTGATGCACGTGTTTATTTATTGAAAGGTTGATTTACCAGCCCAATACCCATGCAAAAATTAAAGGAGCCACAATGGTGGCATCACTTTCCACAATAAATTTTGGGGTGTTGATATCCAGTTTTCCCCAGGTGATTTTTTCATTTGGAACCGCACCACTGTAAGAACCAAATGATGTGGTGCTATCGGAAATCTGGCAGAAATAACTCCAGAAAGGAACATCATGCCATTCCAGGTCCTGGTACATCATCGGCACCACACAGATCGGAAAATCGCCGGCAATACCGCCACCTATCTGGAAGAAACCAACGCCTTTGCCGGCGCTGTTGTTGCGGTACCAGTCGGCCAGCCATACCATATACTCAATACCATTTTTCACCAGGTTTGCATCCAGTTCTCCTTTTATAACATAGCTGGCAAAAATATTACCCGTGGTGCTGTCTTCCCAGCCGGGGCAAACTATTGGAAGGTTTTTTTCTGCCGCTGCTACTATCCAGCTATTCTTTGGATCTATTTCATAATACTGTTTCAGTTCACCGCTTAGCACGGTTTTATAAAGAAACTCATGCGGAAAATAACGTTCTCCCTTAGCCGCTGCATCTTTCCATTGTTTCACCAGGTGTTTCTGTAACCTGCGGAAAGCTTCTTCTTCTGGTATGCAGGTATCTGTCACCCTGTTGTAATGATTTTCCAGCAGGTCCCATTCGTCCTGCGGAGTAAGGTCACGGTAGTTTGGTACCCGTTTGTAATGACTATGTGCTACCAGGTTCATCACGTCTTCTTCCAGGTTGGCACCGGTGCAACTGATGATGGACACTTTGTCCTGCCGGATCATTTCTGCCAGGCTAAGGCCCAGTTCGGCCGTGCTCATGGCACCTGCCAGGGTAATCATCATTTTACCGCCTTCATCAAGGTGGGTTACATATCCTTTGGCCGCATCCATTAATGCTGCTGCATTAAAGTGGCGGTAGTGCTGTTCTATAAAATTAGAAACGGGTCCTTTGCTCATTTTTAGAAATTTAGTTGGCAAAAATAAGTTTTTTTTGGCGGTCTGGCAGGTGCTTTCAAAGGATAGTGAACCGGGGTTGCTGTACGGTTGGCCGCATAAAAAGAAAAGCGACGATCCCATGGCTGTGGAATGTCGCTTTCTTATGTTGACAATGATTTATTAGTACGCCTTGCCTACCAGTACTCTCTTTTTAGTTTTTGCAAGCACATCTATGTAACCGTCGGGGTTGCATTTTACCAGCAGAACACGGGTCTTGCCTTCTACTTTAAGATAGTAGTTGGTGCTGCCTTCCATTGATATTTCTGTTACCCTGTCAGGTATTCCGTATCCTTCAAACCTGTTTTTTAAAGCTTCTGCAGCTGCAATTGGTAATTGTTGTAACGTTAGCATCCGGCTGATGGCAACAAAGTTTCCATCTTCAATATAAGCAACGGTAAAGGCTTTGTTATCCATCAGGAATGTGGCAAAAAAGAATTCCCCGTTTTGCTTCCAGTTTACTTCGGTAGCGGCGGCAAATTTTCCCTGGAAAGCTGTTCTCACTTCACGGGTTACTTTTTCAGCTTCTACCGGGATGGAACTGGAAAAGTTGAATAGTGCTGCTAATTCATCCCCGGGTTTAGGGTCGTAGGCGCTTGCGCCAATGCAGAACAAAAGTGCTGCACAGATTGTTGTTAACTTTTTCATGACTATACTTTTTTTGTTTTTTATAAAAATTGCCGTTCATTCGGCAATCATGGCACACCAAAAGTAGTGAGCGTTACAGGAGTTGTCAAGCTGTTTGTAGTTAAGTGCAGGATGCATTTAAATCTTTGAATGAGTCAGAAATAAAGGTTGGCAGGTTTATCTATTGAGTCCCTTATAATGCAGTGTGGAATAGGGTTTAGCAAATAGTCTTAAAGAATTTGTAAAATCTGCGTTGGGGTTGTTAAAAAACAGCAGTGGTTTACCTAATCATAATGAATGTATCTTTAAAGCATGAATTACCTGGCCCACGCCAAGCTTTCTTTTGGTAAACCGGCAGTACTGGCTGGCAATATGATCAGCGATTATGTAAAGGGAAAAACACAGTACGATTATACCGCTGCCGTGCAAGTGGGTATCCGGTTGCACAGGGCTATAGACCAGTTTACCGACCAACACAGGGCCACCCGGCAGATGATGCAATTTTTTAAAGCAGATTACCGGTTATATGCAGGCGCTTTTGTTGATGTTGCCTGTGATTATTTCCTGGCAAATGATCCTGCAGAGTTTGAAAACGAAGCCGCCCTGCTGGATTTTACCCGGGATGCATATGAATCTTTAAAAGGGTTTGAAACAATATTCCCAGCAAAGTTCCGCATCATGTACCCGTACATGGTTACGCAGAACTGGCTGTACCATTATCGTTTTGACGACGGCATACAAAAAAGTTTTAACGGGCTGGCGCAGCGTGCCGTGTACCTACAGGAAAGTGATGTTGCCTTCAATATATTTTTAAATAATAAAGAGGAGCTGAGGCAGCAGTACGCAATCTTTTATCCTGAACTTAAGGAATTCGCCACTCATACTATGGCCCGGTTATTAAAAGCATGAATCTTCTATCTTTGAACAAATAAAAATTACATACACATGAAATTAATAGTAGCTTTTTTCTCTTTGCTGGTTTTTACTGTTGCCGCATCGGCGCAAACAAAATTACCTGAGCTTGATAAATCTCCTTTAGATGTTAGCTATTACCCTGACAGGTATCCTTTGCTAAAATTGCAGGATAAGGTAAATGAGCCATTGATGGCAAGGGTTATATATAGCCGCCCCACTAAAAACGGCCGTAATGTTTTTGGCGGATTAATTGAATACGGAAAAGTATGGAGACTAGGAGCTAACGAAGCTACCGAGATCGAGTTTTTTCAGAATGTAAAAGTGGGCAATGCTAAAATAAAAAAAGGCAGGTACACATTGTATACAATTCCCAATGCAGATAAGTGGACCTTCATTATTAATAAGGACACAGATAGCTGGGGATCTTTTAAGTACGACGAGAAGAAAGACCTGGCAAGAGTGGAAGTGCAGGTTCTGCAGCAGGAAACCCCTGTAGAGGCTTTTACCATGGTTTTTGAAAAAGTACCGGCAGGTTTTGGATTAACAGCTGCATGGGATAATGAAAAAGTTACGCTTCCTATCTCTCTTCAATAAAATAATATGAAAACTTTCACAGGTGTTTTATTTGCAGCCCTGTTTGCTTTGATGCTGCTGCCCGGCTGTGGTGCCGGCAGTAATGAAAAGCCGTCAACAGATAAGGTAAACGAAACCATTAAGGCGGCAGCCGCCAATGAGTATGTACCTATCGATCAGTCGCCGCTGGATATCAGCTATTTTCCTGCAGACTATACACAGCATAAGCTTACAGACCTTTCTTATACAGCCATGCCGGTGGCCCGTGTTTTATACAGCAGGCCACATAGAAAAGGGCGGCCTATTTTTGGGGAGGCAGCTACTAACCTCTGCCCTTACGGTAAACCCTGGCGCCTTGGCGCCAATGAAGCCACCGAAATTGAATTTTTCAAGCCGGTTATTATCAGCGGTAAAAATATTGCTGCGGGTAAATACACCATGTATGCCATACCTTATGAAGATAAGTGGATCATTGTTCTTAATACCAACCTGTTTAGCTGGGGCCTGCAAATAGATCCTGCAAAAGATGTGGTTCGCACCGAAGTGCCCGTGCAGGAACAAACACCTGCGCTGGAAGATTTTACTATGGAATTTATGCCGGCTTCTATGGGTGCCTACCTGCTGATGGCCTGGGATAATGTAAAAGTGATGTTACCCATTAGTTTTACCACCTGAGTTTTAGATCAATACAAAATGGTCAACTTTAAAAAAATCTTTTGATGCAGCCATTAGTAGTGTGGCTGTTGGTATATTTACAAAATGTGTGGCATAGCAGGTATTATTTCTCCCAAACATAACAGGCAATACCCCTCCGTATTGCAACGAATGGCCAATTCGCTGGCACATCGTGGGCCTGATGGTGAGGGTTTCTGGATGAACGATGAAATGACCACGGGTATGGCTCATCGTCGGCTAGCCATCATCGATCTTTCTGATGCAGCTGCGCAACCCATGCATTACCTGGGTAGGTATACCATAGTTTATAATGGTGAAATTTACAATTACATAGAACTGCGCAGTGAACTGCAGAAAGCGGGCTACCATTTTGCATCGCTATCGGATACAGAAGTGATTCTGGCAGCTTATGATTGCTACGGCGAGCGCTGCCTGCAATATTTTGACGGCATGTTTGCGTTTGCAATATGGGATCAAAAAGAAAAAAAATTATTTGCTGCCAGGGATAGAATGGGGGAGAAACCCTTTTACTTTCACCATAACAAAGAGCTGTTTGTTTTTGGCAGCGAAATGAAAGCTTTATGGGCAGCCGGTATACCAAAACAGGCGGAAAATAAAATGCTGCTTAATTACCTGGCATTGGGTTATGTGCAGAACCCCGTAGATAAATCGCAAACGTTTTATAGCAATATATTTTCCTTGTTGCCTTCGCATTACCTGTTGTTTGATGCCATCACTTCAAAACTTACCATCAACAGGTATTGGGATGTAGATAAGCAAACAGTGAGCAAACTTCCAGAAGACCAGCTGATGAAGGAATTTGAAAGGTTGTTCAATAACTCCGTTTCCAAGAGACTCCGTAGCGATGTGCCTGTAGGAGCCAGTCTTAGTGGCGGCCTGGACAGCAGCAGCATTGCCTATACCATTATGCAGCAATTGCAAACGGCCAATGCTTCTCCAGGCTTCAAAACATTTTCTGCCGTGTTTCCCGGTTTTGAAAAAGATGAGCAACGCTATATTAATGAAGTGGCCCGACAATGCAGTTTCCGCAATTTTACGGTTACCCCTACTGCTGCAGGGCTCATCAAGGATTTTGAAAAATTATGTTACCACCAGGAGGAACCGTTTCCTTCATCCAGCATATATGCACAATACAAGGTATTTGAACTGGCTGCAAAAAACAACGTTAAGGTAATGATGGACGGGCAGGGGGCAGATGAAATCCTGGCCGGTTATAACCGATACCTTCATTGGTACCTGCAGGAGCTGGTGAGCAGGAATAAATTTATAAAAGCAAGAAGTGAAAGACGCTTGTTTGCACGCCACAAGATGCCCCTTAAATGGGGGGTGTATAATTTCCTGGCGACTTACCTGCCATCGCATGTGTCTATTGCCTTAGAAAAAAAAGAGTTTAACCGAATTATTCATCATCCAGATATCAGCAAGAACCTGATGGACGTATTGAAGGGCAGGGAGTGGGACGGTATACACAAGCCCATCATCACCAAACTAAACGATATACTTTATTTTAGTACCATGGAGCATGGGCTGGAAGAATTGCTACGTTTTTCTGACAGGAACAGCATGGCGCATGGCACGGAAGTAAGGCTGCCATTTTTAAATGCAGAACTGGTGCAATTCATTTTTTCACTGCCTACTGCCTTTAAAATAAACGGGGGCTATACAAAGTATGTGCTCCGAAAATTAATGGATCATAAACTACCGGATCGCATTGTGTGGCGGACAGATAAGATAGGATATGAACCCCCGCAAAAAAAATGGATGGGCCAGCCTATGATGAACGACTATATTTATGAGGCCAGGAAGAAGCTGGTAAATGCTGACCTGTTGAAGCCACAGGTGCTTGATAAAAAAGTGGATGCCCGCCATGCGCATGAAGCGGATAATGCAGACTGGCGTTACATGTGCGTGGCCCGGATGTTGTAATTTATTAATGAGGGCGGTTGCATTTATAATATTTATTTTTGCTGCTCTAAATACAATCTAAATATATGAGTACAGATAAGGCTAAAGAACAAAAGCTGGGAACAAAGTTTATACATGCAGGTGCTGAGCCTGATCCAAGTACTGGCGCAATTATGACACCTATTTACCAGACCTCTACCTATGTGCAGGAGGCGCCGGGAGTGAACAAGGGTTACGAATATGCCCGCAGCCAGAACCCAACACGTTCGGCTTTGGAGCGTGCATTGGCCAGCATCGAAAATGCAAAGTACGGACTGGCCTTCAGCAGTGGTGTGGCTGCTACCGATGCCGTGATAAAATTGCTGGCGCCCGGCGATGAGGTGATTGCAGCCAGCGATATGTACGGCGGTACCTACCGGCTATTTACCAAAGTATTTGAAAAATTTGGTATCAAATTTATTTATGTAGATACTACTGATACGGCGAATATAAAAAATGCCATAAGCGATAAAACCAAACTCATCTGGATTGAAACACCTACCAATCCATTGATGAACATTACTGATATTGCTGCAGTAGCTGCTATTTCAAAAGATGCCGGCACATGGCTTTGTGTTGATAATACTTTTGCAACACCTTATCTTCAAAACCCCTTAGACATGGGTGCAGATATCGTGATGCATTCTGCCACCAAATACCTTGGCGGCCATAGCGATGTAATTCAGGGGGCCCTGATGATGAACGATGACAGCCTGCGGGAACAATTGTATTTCATACAGAAAAGTTGTGGAGCTGTGCCCGGTCCTATGGATTGCTTCCTGGTGTTGAGAGGCATTAAGACCTTACATGTGCGCATGAAACAGCATTGCGAAAATGGCGCACTAGTGGCGCATCACCTGCGTAAGCATCCAAAAGTGGGCAGGGTGTATTGGTGTGGTTTTGAAGATCACCATAATTTTGATATTGCCAAAAAGCAGATGCGTGGCTTTGGAGGCATGATGAGTTTTACGTTGAAAGACGACACAGTAGAAGCAGCTAAAAAAGTGCTGACCACTACCAAACTCTTTGCGCTTGCAGAAAGCCTGGGAGGAGTAGAATCGCTCATCAACCATCCCAGCAGCATGACACATGCAAGTATACCATGGGAAGAAAGAATAAAGAATGGTTTAAGCGATGGGTTGATCAGGTTAAGCGTAGGGATAGAAGATGCAGAAGACCTTATAGCAGATCTTGACGATGCGATTGGGTAAGAAGCCTTTTTATAATTTTGTGAGCAGTGAGGTTTCCTCGCTGCTTTTTTTTAATTTTTTTTATGGTAGATGAAAAACTGGCAACATTCTTAAAGGAAAAAGTGAAGGAGTACAACCGGCCGGCATTTATTGCCGCAGACCCCGTTTGTGTTCCGCATTTGTTTTCTAAGAGACAGGACATTGAAATAGCCGGATTTTTTGCTGCCATATTTGCCTGGGGCGGCCGCACTACTATTATCAACAAAAGCAAAGAACTGATGACGATGATGGATAATGCACCACATGATTTTTGCCTGCATCATACTGGTAATGACCTGAAGGGGTTGCTCAATTTTAAACACCGCACTTTTAATGCAACTGACCTGCTTTATTTTATTTCATTTTTTCATCATCATTACGGCAGAGAGGATTCCCTGGAAACAGCTTTTACAAAATGGATGACAAAAGATGATGCTGATGTTGAAAATGCATTAAATGGATTTTACCAATATTTTTTCTCACTGCCCGATGTGCCGAAACGAACGCTGAAGCATATTGCCAGCCCTGCCAAACAATCGGCTTGCAAGCGCCTTAATATGTACCTGCGTTGGATGGTGAGGCAAGATAAAGGCGGCGTGGATTTCGGTATCTGGAAAAATGTTCAGCCTTCGCAACTGGTTATTCCGCTTGACCTGCATGTAGCCCGTGTAGCCCGGCATTTTGGTTTGTTGCAACGCAAGCAAACAGACTGGCTGGCTGCAAAAGAATTAACGGCAGTAATGAAGAATTTAGATGCAACCGACCCGGCCAAATTTGATTTTGCACTCTTCGCCCTCGGCGTGCTGGAAAAGTTTTAATTATATTTACTTCAAAGTATTACAAATGAGAAAATGGTTTATACAACAAAAGCCTTTCATCAGACTCACCTTAAAATTTTTATTTTTTATAGTTTGGTTCTATGTCTTTCGCTTATTAATTGACCTCGTTTGGGAAGATGGAAGCCGAATATTTTCGACCCGAATTGCAGTTTCAAGTTTGCTTTTAGCCTTGGGTTTTACTTTATATTTTCAATGGGAACTTGTAAAAACAGTATTTAGTAAACAAACCAGCAATGAGCCAACTGCCTGACCATAGTATTACCGATTTGGTGTTTGCAGCCAATGATGAACCTGCTTTACGGGAACATGCTTTGTATAAAAAATTATACGATTACCTCAATTTTTTATTACTACACGATTTTGAAAGAGTGGTGTCGTTGCTGTACAGGATAGATGTGAGTGAACAAAAGATAAAAGCATTGCTGGCCTTTCAGCCCGATACAGATGCTGCTGATATTATTGCCACCGCCATTATAGAAAGACAAATAGAAAAAATAAATACCCGGAAAAAATATACAGCACCGCCCGCTGCCGACGAAGAAGAAAAGTGGTAGCTACTCCTCCAGCATCTCATCAATTCTCCTGAACCCATAACCTTTTGTTTGCAGGTAGATAATCAACTTTGGCAGGTAATTATAAAATTTATCTTTTCGCCTCGGGTCTGTGCCAGGGTGAATCAGCAGGATAAAACCATTCAGCCCATTCGTTTGTTTGTTGGCAAAGTTGATGATGGATTCGTAAATGGTTTTGCTGTTGCGATAGTTTTTTAACTCCGGCCAGGTATAATCTGCATTGCTAAGCGTGCCCGGTGTAAAGTTGATCAACTGCAGGCCTGTTTCCTTTGTCCAGTTTGCAATAGAATCGTTGTACCATTCGTAAGGAGGAAGAAAGTAGCCGGCTTCTTTAAAATCAATACCAAACTTTCCCATTTCAATATAATTCATCAAAAGATCTTTTTTAAACAACTCTTTTGATACCAGCAGGCTGTCTCTTTTATTCCAGTCAGCATAAAGTAAGTGTTTATCAGAATGGGCGCCCAGGTAATGTCCGTCAGCAACCAGGGATGCAATCATTGCACTATTGGCAGGCGTCCTGTAAAAATCACCCGTAAAAAAGAAGGAACCCTTTGCATATGATTTTTTTAATGTGTTGGCAATTACGGGCAGGCCTTCTCCAAAATCGTGGGCTGAAAATATGAGGGCAATATTTTTCTGGGTGCTGTCGCCCCTCGTTGTTACTGCTGTTGATGCATTCGATTTTTTTGCAGAAACTCTGGTTGCAAGGGCCGGTTTTTCTATAGTAACAATTGCTTTATTCCCCGCTGCTTCTGCCGCCGCCAGCAGGTATACCAGCGAAGCAGTGCCATCCATTGTAGGCTCATTGGTGCTGTAATCACCATAATCATCATGGTAAACTGCAAGATCACTTTGAAAAGCCTCGTATTCATCCGCATCATTCAATTTAATTCCTATCAGGCTGTTGTAAATACTGCTGTACACAGGGCCATCCACCAGGCCACCATTTATAGGATAATTTTTTAAATGCGTGAACGCACTATGTGGATCAGAAGGGCTGTCGCCCTGGGATGGCAGGCCATACACCATACTCGTGCCCCAGGGGTTACAGCCAAAAAGCCAGTCGAGGTTGGCTTGTTCCAACTCTGCATATTGTTCATCGCCGGAGAGTTCCCTGTACCAGTTACATTGAATGGCAAAGGAAGTGGTAAGGTTGTTACTGCACCATATAAAAGGAATGCCTCTGTAAAATGCATTGTGTTTTGCTTTCCCCCAAACTTTGTCAATACCTAACCGATACCAGTTTACCAGTTGCGCCCGCATCACTTCTTTTTTACCGGCTAATTCAGGTGCAAAATTTTTGTCGCTCAGCAACTTTGCCAGTTCCCGGTGGCCGATGTTAATGAACGGATACCATTGGTAGTGTGCTGCTGTATCGGCACCCAACCAGGGTGTGATGGGTTCTTTAAAAGCCATCACATAGGCGGCATCCAACATAGATTGTGTGGATAGTTTACGGGAATGCTGCGCTGTAGCATAGGCCGTGTATTGCAGTTCCATATCATCCGTCCAGTTGGTTTCTGCATAAATATAAGGAGAGCGTACCGACACTGTTTGTGTGACGCCCGGTTTCTTTTCTGAATACTTTAAGGCAGTTTGTGCTTTTGGCCAACTGGCTTGCGCCAGATTTTTGTAGAAGGGCATTAACTGTTGTGAAGCTAATGAGAATACACTACTAAACTTCGCAGCGGTACTGGAAGTTCCTGTGGTTGCATTCAGGAATTTTCCCCGCTGCTGTGGATTACCGTCAATGAAATATACAGGACGCTGGTATTTTTTTCCGTACTGACTATCAAGGCCGGGCATGCGCATGGCAATATGGTCCCTGTCATCGGCAACCTGGTTAAACAACTGGTTGGCGTTGGGGTGCATTTTCAGCAGCCATTGCACCCCCCATGCTGCTTCATCCAGCACATCGGGCACCTTGTTGGCACCATCCAGTCCGTTAGCTGCTTTTGTATCTGCAAACACCGCCGGGTAATCACGGTAAGCCATCAGTAGATGGTAGGTAGCATTGGCAGAAGTGGTTGCATATTGCAGGTAATCGCTTGCATCATGCCAGCCTCCCACAGCATCAATGTAAGTGCTGTCTGGTAACCCTGCCGCTTTGCCATAAAGGCTGTAGCCATCCTGTGTATGACAACTGTCTTTTAAAAAAGGATTGAAACCACAACGTTGCTGCCGCATATATTGTAAGACAAAATCGGCGGTGCCTTTGTACACATCTTCATCTATCCTAAATGGCGGCGACACTGCACTACCGGCTCTTAGAAAATAATTACCTGGCTGGCCAAAAGCAGTAAAATTTATACGAAAAGATTGTTTAAATGGACCATAGGCGCCGAAGTAGCGGTCAACTTTTCCGCTGAAAACGGGTTGCATGTTTTCAGCATTTATTAATTGCCATTCATTTACCATTTCATCTTCTTTGCTTCCATACACAGCCACTTTTATGCCGTTGGGCGTATAGCCCAGTTGGTTGATGCGTATCCACTGAGAGAATGAAGCATGAGTGTTTAACAGTAAGATCGAAATAATGAGGGTTGCTGCTGGCAAGAATTTCATCCCATGGTGTTTGATGATACCTTTAAGATATAAAAAAAACCTGCAATTGCAGGTTTTAACATCATCAATCTTATTTGTTTAGAAACGAAGTTTGGCTACTTCTTCTTTGTTCTCTTTTTCTTTTTTAAGGTTGAACATGGTGCCAAATACATGATCCCACAACGTACTGCTTACTCCAAAACCAAGGTCATCATTTTTATAATGATGCAGGTGGTGGTTGCGCCACAGGCCTTTCATCCATTTAAACGGGGGGTTCCATGCATGTATGGCATAATGCATACTGCCGTATAACAGGTAGCCCAACATAAAACCTGGGAAAAAAGGAATTGCAATTTCGCCCAGCACCAGGTAGAAGGTTAAAAAAAATGCGGAGGCAATTAACAGGCTTGGCACGGCCGGCATAAATAACCGTTCTTTATCTCTCGGGTACTCATGGTGGTTGCCGTGCAAAACGTAGTGTGTACGTTTACCCCTTTCTGTGTGGGGTTTATGGTGAAACAAGAACCTATGTAATATGTATTCTACAAGGCTCCAGAAGAACATTCCACTTACAAACAACAGGAAGATTTTCATGGCCGGAAATTCCAGGGTAGTTGCCGCATAGTAAGGCAGAAATAATAAAATAGGCGAATACATACCCCATATTACCAGCGGGTGTGTTTTGGTAAGAAATTCAAGGTATTGATTCTTGAATAACTGCGCCTGTCCCTTATTGTAAATTTTTTCAAACTCCATCTGCAAAGTAAAGATTATGCTGTAAAGATAATAATTGATGGGATAGGGAGTAAATAATCATGCCATATTATTATGAACGGAGCTGGGATACTGTGTGTTACTGTGGTGGATTAATTACAAGCGGGCATCGCATATACCGGCAGGGAGCGATATTTGCTTATTTTTGCCGCATAAAAAATATCAACAATGAAATTAGTTACATATGTTAAAAATGATCATGAGCAGTTAGCTTTATTGATTGACGGAAAATTATTTGATACTGATGTATTGCATCCTGACCTGCCCGTAACGATGCAGATGTTTCTGAGTTATTGGGATGATGTAACGCCAGTTGCGCTTGCAGCAGAAACGAGGGTAAAAGAAAAACTGGCGAATAACGACTGTAATTTACCTTATAAGGATTTTGAAGGAGCAGATGTATTGGCTCCGGTACCACGCCCCACCAGTTGCAGAGATGGATATGCTTTTCGACAGCATGTGGCATCTGCAAGGCGCAATCGTGGGGTAGAAATGATCCCGGAATTTGACCAATTCCCGATCTTTTATTTTACCAACCACAACAGCGTGCAAGGGCCGGGCAATGTATATTGTATGCCCGATCATTTTGAGAAACTTGATTTTGAACTGGAGGTATCCATCGTAGTAAATAAATTCGGCAGGAATATTAAAGCCGAAGATGCAGATGAATATATTGGTGGACTGATGATCATGAATGACATGAGCGCCCGTGGTTTGCAGATGGAGGAAATGAAGTTGAACCTTGGCCCCGCCAAAGGAAAGGATTTCGCTACCTGCATTGGCCCCATGCTGGTAACCTTAGATGAACTGGCCCAATACGAAGTGCCCTGCAAAGAAGGTCACACGGGCAAAGCCTGGAACCTGGGCATGACCTGCAAGGTGAATGGTGTTCAGGTAAGTGCAGGCAATGTAGCAGATATGGACTGGACCTTTGCAGAGATCATTGAGCGTTGCAGCTATGGGGTGCATATTTTTCCGGGTGATGTTATTGGCAGTGGCACTACCGGCACCGGTTGTTTCCTGGAATTGAATGGTACCGGCAAGTTGAACGATCCTGATTTTACGCCGCAATGGCTGCAGGAGGGCGATGTGGTGGAAATGGAAATTGATGGCCTTGGCATATTAAGCAACACGATTGTAAAAGAAGAAAGTGATTTTAGTTTGCTGGCGTTGAAGAAGGGTTAAGATGCGGAGTTAAACGCAGAGAACAGGAGATGGGGAGTTAACCGCAGAGAACATGTTGTAGCATTTATATCAACGATATGGAAAAAGAAATTTAATGAACTGGGTGGAATAATACTTGATGCTAGCATTGCAGTTCACCGTGAGCTTGGTCCGGGGTTACTTGAATCTGCTTATGAGACTGCTTTGGCCCGAGAACTACAGTTAAGGGGATTAAATATTAAAAGGCAGGTAGTAGTTGAATTCATATACAAAGAGATAGATTTAGGAAGAGTTTATGTGATGGATATGCTGGTTGAAAATGAAATTATTCTGGAAATTAAAGCGGTGGATATTTATCAACCAATTTTTGATGCCCAATTGATAACCTATTTAAAACTTGCCAACAAAAAATTAGGCTATGTAATTAATTTTAATGTGCCGCTTCTTAAAAATGGGTTTAAACGATTAGTTTACAAATTTTAATACTCTGCGAAAACGCCGCTTCTCCTGTTCTCTGCAGTTAAAAAACAAATCATGATAACACTCCAATTAAACAAACTGAAACCCGCCGATGCTCAAAACTATCTGCAACATGCAGTAGCACCACGTCCCATATGCTTTGCATCAACCATTGATGCGGAAGGAAATGTAAACCTTTCACCGTTCAGTTTTTTTAATTTGTTCAGCAGCAACCCACCGGTAGTGATCTTTTCGCCGGCCCGGCGGGTAAGGGATAATACCACCAAGCATACTTTGCAAAATGTGCAGGTAGTAAAAGAGGTGGTTATTAATATCGTAGACTATGATATGGTGCAGCAAACATCGCTATCCAGTTGTGAGTATCCAAAGGGTACCAATGAATTTATTAAGGCGGGGTTTACCGAAGAACCTGCTACCATGGTGAAGCCGCCGATGGTAAAGGAAAGCAAGATAAAACTGGAATGTAAGGTTACAGAGGTAAAACCGCTGGGTACAGAAGGCGGTGCAGGCAACCTGGTAATATGTGAAGTGCTGTGTATGCACATTGACGAAAGTATTTTAGATGCAGATAACAAAATAGACCAGTTAAAAATGCATCATGTTGCCCGCCTTGGCGGCGATTGGTATTGTAAGGTTGATGAACAAAACCTGTTTAAAGTAGCAAAGCCCAATACGCAGTTAGGCATCGGTATGGATGCGCTGCCAGATGGCATCCGCAACAGCTTGCTGTTATCTGGTAATGAATTGGCACAACTGGCCAATGTACACGAAATGCCAACAGTAAATCCTGCATTCAATGACGATCAACTTAAAAATATAATTCAATACTATGCTATTGATCCTGTAGAGATGGAAAGCGAACTGCACCTGTACGCCAGGAAACTGCTGCAGCAAAATAAAGTGCAGGAAGCATGGCAAGTGCTTTTGGCCACCATAGTTTAACATTTTCTTCATGGACTTGTATTCTAATTTCATGGAATATGAAACTGCTCATCATCCTCCTGCTTTCTCCTTCTATATTATGTTATGCCCAGCAAAACCATGAGTTTAAAAACCTGGTTTTAGAAGGCGGCGGTGCACGTGGCCTGGCTTACGCAGGTGTTTTTAGCGTGCTGGAAGAAAAAGGAATTTTAAATAATATTGAAAAGGTGGGCGGCTCGTCCGCAGGCTCTATTGCAGGTATGCTGGTAAGTGTGGGGTATTCTGCGGAAGAAATAGATAGCTTGATGCTGGAATTGCCGTTGCATAGGTTTAACGATGGTAAAGGTGGCCTTGTTGGCAAGTATAGACGATTTAAAAAAAAGTATGGCATATACAAAGGGGATGTTTACGAGCAATGGCTGGAGTATCTCGTAGCCTACAAAACCAGCACAGCTTTATTAACTTTTGCCCAGCTTCACCAGCTTCACATTAAGGATAACCGATACAAAGAATTTTATTGCACAGGCACAAACCTCAGCAAACAACAACTGGAGGTGTTTTCTAATGGTACAACGCCAGATATGCCGATAGCACTCGCCGTTAGAATCAGCGGAGGCGTACCGCTTTATTTTGAGCCGGTAGCCCTGGATAAAAACATGAGGAAAATAAAAAATGGTGATACCACATCTTTTATTAATTATTATGTTGATGGGGGGATGCTTTCCAACTACCCCATCAGCATGTTTGATAGTTGCAGAGATAACTGTAAGAATCCATTGTTGTGCGATAATTTAAAATTCAATCCACATACGATTGGAATTAAACTGGAACGGCCACAGCAAATAGACTCACTCAACAACAATAACACTAAAATACCCGCCTACAACATCAATAATCTATCTGAATATATGGCCGCATTTTCAAATTTATTGATGGAAACACTAAGCCGGAAATATCCTGGCCTTGAAAATGAAATTGGTCGCACTATATATGTAAGCCAGGGAAACATGTCTTCCAGGATAAAAAAGACTAAGCAGCAAGACAAATTACTGCTTTACAATAATGGTGTAAAAGCAGCGGAAGATTTTTTTGATCAAGTTCCTAAAAAGTAAATTCAATGACGATCAGTTGAAAAATATTATTCAATACTATGCCATTGATCCTGCAGAAATGGAAAGCGAACTGCACCTGTACGCCCGGAAACTGTTGCAGCAAAATAAAGTGCAGGAAGCATGGCAGGTGCTTTTGGCAATGGTTTGATGTTATTTATAAAATACCTTTTTTCTTTTCATAGATCTTTTCCCGCATGGCATTAAAAAAGATACTGCGTTCTTTTTCGCCTGCCACGCTTATCTGTGTAGATTTTTTTATTATATGCTGCAAGTTGTACAAGGTATAATCGCAAAAGGCTTTGTCCTGGGTGCTAATGAAATTCATTCCGCCGTGGTTAATATAAGTGGCCTGCATATTTTTTCCGTGCATGTATACCGTATTATCTCCTAACAAACACTCATTAAAAAATACCTGGTAAGCACCAGCAGTTTCACCAGGTTTATCTCCATATAAAAATTTAAATCCCTTCTCAGCTTCCAGTTCCAGGTGGTTAATTAGTTCTTCCAGCTGACCGTAAATTTTTAAGATGATATGCTTATCAGCAAAGCTGTTGGTTTGCCTGTAGTATTCAATCTGCCTTATGGTTGCGTGAATACTCTCTTCGTTCCATATTTCTGTTGAAGGTATTTGCTCGTAGATCCTGATAATTTTTAAACCCGTCTCCATGATATCTTCATCCGTTTCTGTGCCATCAAATTGTTTTTTAGAAAGTTCAGGGTAATGCATAAGTGTGCGTTTCCAGAAAAAGTATTTAAATGCACATAGCTCTTTGAACTGCATAAAATGAAAGATGGGGATGTCTTTATTAAAATTGATTATTTCACAATCGGGAATTGTTTTAAACAACAGGAAATTACGTAGCACTTCATGCAGGTAATGTGTGAGGTTAAAATTTGTATGGTCTACCATTTTGCCCGAAAAGATCGAGGTGTCTTTGTCAATCTGTAGCAGTTGATCAAGCGACACTTTGTAATGATTGCAAAGTGTCTGTATCTCATCAAAGCCGATTGGTTTTTCTCCTCTGATGCGACGGTAAGCACTATCATTACTAATATTTAATAGCTCCGCTACATCTTCCACAAGGGAAATATGTGCCGGCAATTTTGCCTTGATATGGTTAAAAAAAATCTGCTGAGGCTGAAGGGTATCCATAAAAGCTTTTTTTATGTGTTAATACTAATGGCCCAAAATAGATTAGTAATTCTTACGGGTAATAAAATAACTAAGGATCCTTAAATATAATTAAAAATCAATATTAATTCATAATACTTGAGCCAGATATACTTCCATTGTGCTTTTTTCACTCCGTTCGTTTGTTTTTCCCGTTTTTAAAAGGCTTGCCTACTCATAAGTTTTGTTTCATGGCTAAAAGAGAAGGGCGCATTGCCGAAGGGAAAAGAGTTGTGAAACAATTTAAATTTTGCATCATGAAGTAAAATGCTCAAAAGGCCAGGGTTGGTTTCACAGCCGGTGCCAACTTATCTAATATGTATGCTAAAATGGATGAAGGCAAATCAAATGGCGACAATAAAATTGGTTATTCAGTAGGCATATTTACCGATATCCCTTTTGCCAAAGAGTTAAGCGTTCGTCCGGGTTTAAACTTTATCCAAAAAGGATTTAAGTCTGGTAAAGGTGCTGATAAGGCATCGCTCAACCTGAGAAGTTCGGCTGAATATTATGTACAGTTTTAAACCCGAAATTGCCGGTAATTTGTTTATAAGAGCCGGACCATATATAGTAGCTCCGCTGTATAGTAACGTGAAGGCAAAGTTTGACGGAGAACGAAATGAATCGTCAATGAATTTAGGAAAATCAGCATACAGCGATCTACGGGGTTTCGATATGGAAAAACTGATAGCGATTATTAAAAAAATTGTGGCGGAAGTTGTTCCTAAAAAGACAGCAAGATTTCTCCTGCAGTCTTTTTTTTGGGTAAAAAATTTCGTTGTCCTATTACAATTGCTGCCCAAATACTTTTCGTAAAATATCAGAAGTTCTTGCCGCAAAATTGGTCCTTATATTTACTTCTTCTTTTGCAATAAGGTCAAACAATGCATTGGTGGCTCTTTCGGTTACATAGTTAGCAAGGTCGGGGTTCACTTTTCTAAAGGTGGTGGGCAGGTCGTTATAGGTTTTAACCAGGTCGCCATAATATTTGGTGGCGTCCACTTTGTCAAGAGAATTTTTTATAACCGGGTTAAATGCCGCCAGCAACTGGTCGGTTGTTTTCACCCTGAAAAAATGTGTAGCGCTGGTATCACCATTCTTTACAAGGCCAATGGCATCCTGCAAAGTCATATTCTTAATAGCATTTACAAAAATGGGTTTTGCATATCCTACAGCATCCTCCGCACCCCTGTTTATCTGCAGGATGGCTTTATCTACCAGGCTGTTGAAACCAAGCGATCGTAAGGTATTCTCAATTTTTCTGGCATCAGGAGGCAAGAGCATTTTATAAAAGTCATCCTTAAAAAATCCATCGGTGGTATTTAACTGTAGTACAGATCTTGCCACGCCTTTGTCAAGTGCTTCCCTTATTCCCATGGCAGCTTCCTGCTGGCTGATGCCACCTACGCTGGTAGGTAACTGATTCAATACTTCGCAGGAACTCAGCGTTACTACTATTGCTATTAAAGTAAAAATATGTTTCATGCTTGCTGGTTTTTAGTGATATAGTTGCAAGTATAAGGCCAAGTTAGGTATGTTGCCTATTAAAAAACAAATAGCCATAGCATTGTTGGCTGCCTGCTGCACAACATTTACCTTTGCAGCCGAATTTTACTATATGAGTACACAACATTTGTCGGAGCAGGAAATCATCAGAAGAGAGAAACTTGCAGAACTGACCCGTTTAGGAATTGATGCCTACCCGGCTGCCCTTTACCCGGTTAACAGTTCATCGGCCTACATTAAGAACAATTATAAGGGAGAAGAAAATAAGGAAGACTTTGCCGATGTATGCCTGGCAGGCAGGATCATGAGTGTGCGGGACATGGGTAAGGCAAATTTTGCTGTGCTGCAGGATGGAGAAGGCAAGATTCAGTTCTACATAAAGCAGGACGATATTTGCCCCGGCGAAGACAAAACCCTTTACCAAACGGTTTGGAAAAAACTGGTGGATATTGGTGATATTATCGGCATTAAAGGCTATGTGTTTACCACCAAAACCGGGGAAACTTCGGTGCACGTAAAAGAGTTCAGCATCCTGAGCAAGGCGCTCAGGCCAATGCCCATCGTAAAAGAAAAAGACGGCGAATCTTTTGATGAAGTTACTGATCCTGAATTCAGGTATCGCCAGCGTTATGCCGACCTGATCGTAAATCCATCGGTAAAAGAAGTATTCATCAAGCGTACAAAAATGGTGAACGCCATTCGCCAGTTTTTAAACGAACGTGGTGCACTTGAAGTTGACACACCTGTGTTGCAAAGTATTCCCGGTGGTGCTGCAGCAAGGCCATTCTCCACGCACCACAATGCGCTGGATGTGCCGATGTATATGCGTATTGCCAATGAACTCTATTTAAAGCGCCTGATAGTAGGTGGTTTTGAATGGGTGTATGAGTTTAGCCGCAACTTCCGCAACGAAGGAATGGATCGAACGCACAACCCAGAGTTTACGGTGCTGGAATTTTATACCGCATACAAAGATTACGAGTGGATGATGGAGATAACGGAGCAAATGCTGGAAAAAACTGCCATAGCCACCAATGGTAAAGAAACAGTAACGATAGGAGATAAGGAGATTAGCTTCAAAGCGCCTTACAAACGCATCACTATGTATGATGCCATTAAGGAGCACACAGGATTTGATATCAGCGATATGGATGAGGCTGGCATAAGAGAAGTGTGTGGTAAGCTTGGCCTGCATGCAGATGCCAAATGGGGTAAAGGAAAACTGATAGATGAAATTTTTGGTGAGCAATGTGAGCACCATTATATACAACCTACTTTTATTACTGATTACCCGGTGGAGATGAGCCCACTTACAAAAAAGCACCGCAGTAAACCGGGGCTGGTAGAGCGTTTTGAATTGATGATAAACGGTAAAGAAATTGCCAATGCTTACAGCGAGTTAAATGATCCGCTGGAACAGCGGGAACGTTTTGAAGAGCAGGTAAAACTCATGGAGCGTGGCGACGATGAAGCCATGTTTATTGATCACGATTTTTTACGTGCACTAGAATATGGTATGCCGCCTACAAGCGGAATAGGATTCGGCATAGATCGTTTATGCATGTTGCTTACCGGCCAGGCTTCTATTCAGGATGTATTATTGTTCCCAATGATGCGGCCAGAGAAAGCGAATGACGGAGAAAAGACGGTTACCGGATAAGGATAAAGGAATCTTTTTTTGTGATGATGTTACCGGTTTCGCATACCGCTTCAAGGAAATATACATAAGCGCCGGGGACGGCCTGTTGGCCTTTAAAGTATCCATTCCATCCCGACGAAATTTCATTCGGCTTAATATTGACTGATTCAAATATTTTTTGCCCCATCCTGTTAAAAATGACAAATCTTTTTATGCTGCGGATGCCCCTGGCAATGGGATAATAGACGTCGTTGAGGCCATCGTTGTTTGGCGTAAAAGCAGTTGGCAACAGTAGGTTTGCATATTTGCATTCAATAGCAATCTGAACATTGTCTGAGGCAACGCAACCACTGTCGCTGATTACGGTAATTGTATATAATTGTTCTTCTTGTGCAATGCCTGCAGGGTTTGCGCAAGTGTTGCAATTAAGTCCAATAGATGGCGACCATAAATATTGCGCCACATTGCTGCTGTAAACCGGTGTGATGGTAAAGGGCGAATTGTAAGGCAAAACCCTGTCCGGTCCGGCATCCACTAAGGGTAACGATTTTACAATCACATTCACATCGGCGCTGCTGCTGAAGCAACCCGCCGAATCTTGCAAGGTTGCAGTATAAACTGTACTCGTTGCCGGGCTGGCAAGGGGATTATAATTACCTGGGTTAGATAAGCCTTGCGCCGGAGTCCAGTTAATAACCATTCCCGAT
Organism: Chitinophagales bacterium; assembly: GCA_038256495.1. Taxonomy (GTDB): domain Bacteria; phylum Bacteroidota; class Bacteroidia; order Chitinophagales; family Chitinophagaceae; genus Ferruginibacter. The sequence goes on along the minus strand of JBBSKH010000009.1, from coordinate 4,562 downwards.
GGAGTTGCGTTGATGCGTACTGTATCATTTTCACAAATAGTTACGGGGCTCTGCACCGCCTGTGCTGTAAACGGCGCAAACACAGTTGCCTGCACGGTATCTGAAGCACTGCAATTGAAAATGTTATTGGAGCGGGCAATATAAAGTCTGCTGGCGCCCGGATTTATAATCACCGTATCGCAGGTGTTGCAGGACACAGCTCCTGCGGGCAACCATAACAAACTACCGCTGTGATAGGCCACAAGTGTATCGGCCCGGCCCGCACACAGGCTAATATTATCTGGCAGTATTTGCACAAATGCGGTTGGGTTTACGGTAACAAGTTTCATCAAACTGTCTGTGCAACCGGTATTATCTGTAGCGGTGAGTTTTACATTGTAATTGCCAGGTGTATTGTAAGTAACAGGCGCCGGAGAGAAAGCTGAATCTGAAACCGGCGGTTGGCCAAAATTCCATAACCAGTTAACCATCGTATTTGCCGGCAATGCGCTGGTAGAATTATTGGTAACCATCCAATTACTGTTGCTGCAAATACTGTCGGGGCCGGAAAAATTCAGATTGTAACCTCTTACATTTATCGGATGATTTAGTGCAATGGTATCTGTACAATATTGCGGACCATTGTTAATGATAACCGTGTTGCTCGTAAAATTTCCAAGGGAAGTTGCAGGCACACTATACGTTTTTAAGTTGTTTGTTACGGCAGGTAAACCCACCACGTTCCAGGTATAGTTTACTCCCAATAGCGTTTGAGTATTATTGATGGAAAAAGTTGTGCTGGCATTTCTGCAAATAGAAGTATCAGGATTTGTAAGGGTGCTTGCACCTGCATTAATATTTTCCGAAATCGCATCGCTGCATTTAGAAATGGTATCCGAAACAATTAAGGTAGTAGTGTATGTTCCGGATAAAAAACTATGGTTGGTATTTTGAGTAAATGCATTCAATGAACTATCACCAAAACTCCAGGTGTAATTGTTTATGATACCTTGCGAAGTGTTATTGAAACTAAATGTATTTTTATCTTGACAGGTATTGGAATAGCCGAAACCAGCAATAACACCGGTGATTAAAATTTGAAAAGATGCATTGGCTCCAACACAGCCATTAAAATTAGGTATTACAAAAACAGTCATTGTGCCAAGGCTGCTGTATTGGTGACTTACACTGTCTCCATATCCTGCAGTGCCATCACCAAATTCCCAGTTAAAATTATTTGCATTGGTGGCGGTAGCTTTAAACAAAGGCGATTCCGATGCACAATAAGTATTTTTGTCCGGAAAGGCATTCAAATTAGTTGGCGGTGTTCCAAAGCCAATTTGACCATAACTATATGAATTTGTACATCCTTCTGATGTGGTGATGGTAACAACAGGGTTGTAAGTACCTGCACCAGTATAGCTATGAGCATTATTTCCTGCAGCAGTATTTTCAACCGGGCTGCCGTCATTAAAATCCCAGGAATAATTTGTAACCGTACTGCCGGGAGGAATATCAGCAACGGCCGTAAAATTGACTCCTGCCGGGATGCATCCTTGGGTTAAAGAAACAGTGCCGGTTATAGTTAATGTTTTTACTTCCACTAAATATGACGCTGTTGCCACACAACCGGCAATATCTGTAGCCTTTACTGTTGCATTAAAAACTCCAAACGAAGCATAATTATGTGTTACAGATGCGGCATTACCCACAACCGGCGCTGTGCTGTCGCCAAAATCCCATTCATATTGTGTTATATTTCCAGAGGAATTTGCAGTAAAAATTACTGCACCCGGCATACATAAATAATTCCTGTCGGCAGTTAAGCTTGCTGTTATTCCGGGATTAATTGTAAGGGTTTGTATGCTTTCAGAAGCTGTATTGGCATACAATGTTATCAGTTTTACAGAGTAACTCCCCGGCGCCGAAAATACAATGGAAGGATTTGCTGATGTACTGGATTGCCCGTTACCAAAATTCCAGATGAACCCGGTAGGGCTGCCTGTGCTGGTTTGTGTGAACTGCACCGTTACAGGTGCACAAAATAAACCATTGGCTGACTGGTAAGTAAAGCTTGCTGTTTGGGCATGTAAAAAAATTGATATTAAAATAAAAGAACAAAAAAGTAAAAGCTTCGGCATTTTCATGATTAAGAAGATATGGGCGTTGAAACGCAAATACCATACTAAAAATCAGGTTGCCGCTATTTTTTCATCGTTTCCAGTTCTTTCTGCATATTAAACATAGTATCTCTCAGCCGTGCCGCTTCCATAAAGTCAAGATCACGGGCGGCTTTTTCCATTTCTTTTTTTGTTTTGCTGATGGCTTTCTCCATTTGGGGAATGGTTTTATAAGTCTCCTGGTCTTCTGCTGCCACTTGTACCAATTCTTCATCAGGCGCCAATGCATAGGGGTTGGAGGGATCGTATCCTTTCACATCCAGCACACTTCCCTGGGCAAATACCTGGTCCCTGGTTTTTTGAATGGTGCGGGGCGTAATGCCGTGTTCCGTATTATAAGCGATCTGCTTTTCCCGGCGACGGTCCGTTTCGTCAATGGTTTTCTGCATGCTCTCGGTCATCTTATCTGCATAAAAAATAACGAGGCCGTCCACATTACGGGCAGCCCTGCCCGCAGTTTGGGTTAAGCTTCTTTCATTACGCAGGAATCCTTCTTTATCCGCATCAAGTATGGCCACCAGCGATACTTCCGGCAAGTCGAGGCCTTCCCGCAGCAGGTTTACGCCAACTAATACATCTATGATTCCCAGGCGAAGTTCTCTTAAAATCTCTACCCGTTCCAATGTGTCCACTTCGCTGTGGATGTATTTGCTTTTGATGTTGATGCGGTGCAGGTATTTATCCATCTCTTCCGCCATGCGCTTGGTGAGGGTGGTTACCAGCACCCGGTCACCTTTCTGAATCCGTTTTTCAATTTCATCCAGCAGGTCATCAATCTGGTTGATGGATGGTCGTATCTCGATCGGAGGATCCAAAAGCCCAGTTGGTCTTACCACCTGTTCTACCACCACACCACCGCAACGTTCCAATTCATAATCTCCCGGCGTAGCCGAAACAAATACCATTTGGTTGGTGAGGTTTTCAAATTCATGAAAATTCTGCGGGCGGTTATCCATTGCTGATGGCAGGCGGAAGCCATAATCAACTAGCACCATTTTGCGGCTGCGATCGCCGCCATACATCCCGCTTATTTGCGGTACGGTTTGGTGGCTCTCATCAATAATGGTCAGGTAATCTTTGGGAAAATAATCCAGCAGGCAGAATGGGCGGGCACCCGGCTTTCGGCGGTCAAAAAACCTTGAATAGTTTTCAATACCGTTACAGTAGCCCAGTTCCCTTATCATTTCCAGGTCGTAATTCACCCGTTCCTCTATGCGCTGTGCTTCTATGTATTTGCCAGATTGCTTAAAGTATTCTACCTGTGCGGCCGTTTCATCCTGAATTTCGTTGATCACCTGCCCCATCATATCCTTCGGCGCAATGTAAAGGTTGGCCGGAAAAATGGCGGCATTCTCCACCGAACTGATTCGCTTACCCGAAGAAAGTTCGAGTGTTTCGATGGATTCAATTTCATCGCCAAAAAAACTGATACGATACCCGAAATCCACGTAAGGCAGGTTGATGTCGATTGTATCGCCTTTTACCCGGAAAGTGCCCCTGGTGAAATCGCCCTGGCTGCGGTGGTATAATGAGTTTACCAAAGAGTGTAGGAAACCCTGCCGGGATAATACTTGTCCTTTTTGTATGCGGATGATGCTGTTTTCGTATTCAATAGGGTTGCCCATACCGTAAATACAACTCACACTTGCTACCACAATAATATCCCTGCGTCCACTCAGCAGTTGTGCGGTTGCCTGCAAGCGCAGTTTGTCCAGCTCATCATTAATGCTGAGGTCTTTTTCTATATAAGTATTACTTGTTGGGATATATGCTTCCGGTTGATAATAATCGTAATAAGAAACGAAATACCCCACCGCATTATCCGGAAAAAAATGCTTGAACTCGCCGTATAACTGTGCTACCAAAGTTTTGTTATGGGTGATGACCAGCGTGGGCCGCTGTACATTCTGGATAACATTGGCCATAGTGTATGTCTTGCCGCTACCGGTTACACCCAGCAAGGTCTGGTAACGTTCGCCATCGTTTATGCCTCCGGTAAGTTGTTCAATAGCCTGCGGCTGATCGCCGGCGGGCTCATATGTGGATTGTAATCTGAATGCCATGTTAAACCTTATAATTATGCTGCTTGTGCAGCACCTGTAAAATTAAATGAAACCTGCCTTAAAAATGGCTTTTAAAACCGGTAATGTGCTATCCCGCAAATGTTGTGGTCCTTTTAAGAAAAGGGATTGTTAAATGCCACTTCTATACAATCTCCGGCGCTTTTTTTGTCGTTAGTTTAAATCAATTCAATTCAATAAAAATCCATATGCAACATTTCTGTTATAAAAAACTTTCGCTATTCTTTTTGGCAGCCGGCAGTTTGATGCTTTCCTGCAAAAAAAATACCGACGTCACTTCTTCGTTAACCAATAATGGCAATGGCAATGGAGGCGCTGTTGT
>JBBSKH010000008.1:0-52709 GCA_038256495.1 Chitinophagales bacterium | reverse complement strand
AGTAATGGGCCGGCATCGTCATGCAGGTCGGCAGCTATACGTTGCCGCTCTTCTTCCTGGAAACGAATGGACGCATTGAGGTAAATCTGTTGTTGTTCGGCCTCCAGCATTTTCATGTGAATGTGGTAACGAATAACCTTACGTTGGTGCATTATTACAAACACAATAATCCCTATGGCAAGGGTTATCATGCCAATAGAACCAATAAACATAAGCCTCGACACATCAGATGTACTTGATGCCTGTAAAAAGAACATTTTGCTGTTACGGGTTTTTAATACTTGTTAGGGAAATATCATCGAGATTCATTTCATGGGGTATATGAAGCGTCTCCTCATCTTTCTCCTCAGTTTCACTTGCTAATAACGATAAACATAGAATTATATTTTTCAATAAGGTAACACTACTATAAGTTGTATTCATTACTTCAAAGAATTGGGGATCGGTACTCGACTTAATAAAAAGAAAAAAGAAAAAGGTGCCGGTAAAATAAAGGAAAAAGGAAACCGAAATCCAGAAGACAATAGATAAATAAAGCGGCGCCATCACTACGGTTTTCATCTTCTCAAAGAAAAAATATATTATTACTAAGATGAGCAATAAGGAGGATATAATATTGGAATGATTATTAAATTGAGTTCTGTCATTAACCAAGTAATCAATGATTGCAATAAGGGCAAATGGAATGATGGAGTACAGTATTATTCTCCTGCAAATGGGGTTCGTAATCGTATTATAAACAAAAAGTGCAACTAATGAGTATTCTATTATGCTAAATACACGGAGAATCAGATAATAAAGGCTATAGGAAACGTGTACTTTTAGTGAAAAGAAAGTCACAGCTGAAAACAGGGCCAAAGCGGCACTATACACAAAAAAAACCTTTAACGCTTTTGTATTCAGTTTTCTAAAAAACAGCATACAAAAGATTAAAGGCAGAATCTCAGAAGCGTAAGTTGTATAAAATAAGAAGTTTTGGATAAGCGTTAATTTGAATCAAATATAATTAACTGCCCATCATAAACAAAATTTTACTTAACAACCAGCTAAAAGCTCTAGTACTTCTTCTACTAAGTGTAATACACCTCCGTACATAAGTGAAATAATTTAAAGTGGTTTACGATTAAATATCAAAGCGAACTTCTACTAATTATTCTTATCTAGCAACCCATCAGCTAACATTAAAAAGGCACATAATTTAACAAAACACAGTAGCAATAAGGATTTGACTAACTTTCAATACAATAAAAATGGTTGATATTTGGGTAAATATACGAAAGCCAAATAGTATTTTTACTATGAAGATAACAGGTGTAAATACTAAGTAAATTAACTTACTGTAAAAAGGTTGACCTGGATTGCCTGATTCAGCAATATTTAAACTGGCAACCTCAATTTGGTTATGTACCTGCCCTATTAAAACGGCGGGTACTTCATTTAAAGAAATCACAATTGCAGTCCTGGCTGGGATTCTAACCCCATTACCCTGTGCAGCTGCAGCTAAAAGACCCAGATATTGGCAGCATTGCTCGTTTATAAAATAAATACGGACCTCAATGAAATAACAACGTATAAATGCCCGTTTACCTGTGGAGAAAATTTACATTATGGATTAAATAATGAAGCAAAGTAAAAGTATATTTACGAAATTGAAGGTTCGTATATTTACGTAGGCTCAAATCTAGAAAATATTGAAAATCAGTATTATAAAGGATCCATTATCATAAATTTTACTTAAATTTCATTTTTTTAAAATCAAGATGTAACTTAACGCCGCTTTTAAAAAATATAAAAACCAATAACCAAACCATGAATGCCGACTACCTCATCAAAATCGCCATAGCAGATGACCATAAGATATTCCGGGATGGAATAAAAATGGCGCTTTCCGGCAAACCCAACCTTAAAATGCTATGGGAAGCAGAGGACGGAAAGGACATGATGCATAAAATTGCCATCAAAAAACCCGAGGTTTTACTAATGGATATAAGGATGCCGGAAATTGACGGCATCAATGCCATTCAACTGATCAGGAAAGAATACGAAGAAATTAAAATCATTGTACTTACCATGTATGATGACCAGCAGATGATTAGCAAAATGATGGAGATGGGTGCAAATGCCTACCTGACCAAAACAACTGATCCGGAAGAAATTTATGAAGCTATTCTTACCTGCATGAACGATGACTTCTACTTTAATGAACTGGTGAACAAGGCGGTTATGGGTAAGTTGATGCAGAAGAAAAATGTTCGCCAACAGTTTGGAACAAACGCACCTATTAGTTTCAACGAGAAGGAAATTAAAATTTTGCAGCTCCTGGCAGAAGACAAGACCACGGAAGAAATATCTAAGACCATTTTCCTCAGCCCTCGTACCATAGAAACTATTCGACAAAACATGAAGTCTAAAGTGAATGCAAAAACGATCGGGGGATTGATCGTTTACGGACTTAGAAATAAGTTGATCGAATAAACAAAAAGTTAAATTAGTTAAAAAAGCGGTCTATTTTTTCTTTAAAACACCTAAATAGCCAGCCGAACGGACAATAGGAAAAGTCCAACGTATTATGCTTCGTAAAATCCCTATCTTGTACATAGGGTAAATACACTCTAAATTAATTGAGTGGATAATTTGACCTTGCAGATTGCGTTTATTAACCGTAGTGTTACTATTAAAAATTAATTTCAGTCTTATCTTATGACCAAAGATCCTTCAGAACCCATTACAGTAATAATAGCAGACGATCACGTATTATACAGAGCTGGCGTAAAAACTTCGTTAAGTGCAAAAAAAGATATTAAGGTAATTGCAGAAGCAGATAACGGAATGCACCTGCTAAACCTAATTAAATCTATCCCTGTTGACGTAATCTTACTTGACATACAGATGCCCATTATGGATGGCATTGCTGCGCTTCCCGAAATAAAAAAGATCAGCCCGCAAACTAAAGTAATCATGCTCACTTTTATGGAAGACAATAGCATGATCACTAAACTAATGGAGCTAGGCGCAAACAGTTACCTTGCAAAAACAAGTGATAGTGAAATCATTTATGAAGCTATTAAAACATGTTACGCCCATGAGTACTATTTTAACTCTATGACCAACAAAGCGCTGCTCACGAACCTGAAGCAACGCCATATGGTTACACCACAGCAGCTAATGCCACAGGAAGCCCAACTGAATGAAAAAGAAACAACGATCCTGAGGTTAATGTGCGAAGAAAAAAGCACCAAGGAAATTGCAGATATCGTTGAACTGAGTCCACGAACAGTTGAAGCCATAAGGGACAAATTAAAAGTAAAAACCGGCTCAAAAAGTACTGCAGGGCTCATTATGTACGCAGTAAAAAATAAGATTATTGACGAGCTATAACTAAATACAGCATAAATAAAAAATCCCCGCCTGCCGGGGATTTTTTATTTTACAGCATGAACTACTTCAACTATAATGGAAAACTATATGAACAAGGGGTTGCGGTAATAGCGCCAGACAACCGCGGCCTGCGCTATGGTGATGGTCTTTTTGAAACCATCAAGTACACTCAAAACAATTTTATATTACTGGATGAACACCTTAACAGGCTATGGCTAGGTATGGAAGCCATGACTTTTACCCCGCCAAAACTTTTTACCAGGGAATACATTGCTGACCAGTTACATAAACTGGTAACAAAAAATAAACACAGTTCTGCAAGGGTACGCTTAACCGTTATCAGGGCCGATGGAGGCCTGTTTGATCCACAACACCTGCAGCCACAATTGCTCATTCAATCATTTCCGTTAACCCAGGTAGAGCATATCAACCAAAATGGTTTAAAGCTTTGTATGTACAGGGATGCTATAAAATCATGCGACCGTTTCAGCCATCTTAAGCATAATAATTTTTTGCCTTACCTGATGGGTGCATTGTTTGCCAAAACAAACAAATGCAATGATGCCATCATTTTAAACAACTATGGAAGAATTGCAGACAGTTGCATAGCCAATATTTTTATTTTTAAAGACAATGTTTTAATGACCCCGGCTATTGAAGAAGGCTGTGTTGCCGGCGTGATGAGAAATTACATCCTTGCACAGGCGCAGAAACTTGGCTATAGTGTAAATGAGACGGCTTTAACTGAATCGATGCTGATGGAAGCTGATGAAGTGTTTTGCAGCAATTCAATTTTCAACATTAAATGGGTGGCGGCTATTGAAGGTATTACATTTACGAACGAACTTACTGCCCGCCTATACCAGCAGCTAAGTAAAACAAATGACGGGGTTTTCTGTTAATGGAACATGAAACAAGCGGTTAATATTTTTTGGTTCAGGAGAGACTTAAGGCTGGATGATAACGCCGGCCTGTACCATGCCTTGCAATCCGGCAAGCCGGTGCTGCCCATATTTATCTTTGATACTAATATTTTAGATAGACTTGAAAACAAAGAAGACAAGCGGGTAATGTTCATTCACCAGGTATTAACCAGTATGCAGGAATGGCTGCTGGAATCAGGCAGCAGTTTGTTGATCCTGAAAGGCAGCCCGGAAGAAGCATTTGAAGAGATATGCAAGGACTATAATGTTGATGAAGTTTTCACCAACAATGATTATGAGCCTTATGCCCGGGACAGGGACGCATCTATTAAAAAATTACTTGCAGAGAAAAAGATCGGCTTTCATACTTACAAAGACCAGGTAATATTTGACAAGGATGACGTATTGAAAGACGACGGCACGCCCTACACAGTTTTTACCCCCTACAGCAGGAAATGGAAAGCAGCGCTGGAAGAAACAGGGTTGCAATCTTTTGATACCAAAAAATATTTCTCCAATTTTCTACAGACAACATCATTGACTTTTTTATCACTGGCAGACATTGGATTTAAAGAAATAGAAGCCCATTTTCCGGATAAAAAAATGGAGCAGGATGAATTAAAAGATTATGCCGAAACCCGGGACTATCCGGGCATAGACGGCACCAGCAGGCTGGGTATTCATTTTCGTTTTGGTACCATCAGCATCCGAAAAGCGGTAAGCTTTGCCCAAAAAACTTCAGCCACTTTTTTAAATGAACTCATCTGGCGGGAATTCTATCATATGATACTATGGCATTTTAGGAAAGTGGGTGAAGGCAAAGCCTTTAAAGCAGCCTACGATAATATTGAATGGCGCAGGGACGATGGCGAATTTGAAAAATGGTGCCAGGGTAAAACGGGCTATCCCATTGTAGATGCCGGCATGCGCCAGTTAAACGAAACAGGCTATATGCACAACAGGGTGCGGATGATCGTTGCTTCTTTTCTTGCCAAACACTTACTGCTAGACTGGCGCTTGGGTGAAGCCTATTTTGCAGAAAAGTTGCTGGACTATGACCTTGCAGCCAACAATGGCGGCTGGCAATGGGCGGCTGGAAGTGGTTGTGATGCTGCACCATATTTCAGAATCTTTAACCCCTACCTGCAAACGAAAAAATTTGATCCCGATTTTACTTACATAAAAAAATGGGTGCCGGAGTTCCAGGAATTTAATTATCCCGAACCCATTGTTGACCATAAAATGGCCAGGGAAAGATGCCTTGCAGCTTACAGCAAGGCTTTAAAAAAAGACTGACCCTACTCTACAAATAAGTTTGAGTGGTCAGCATCCATAGAGTGCATGGTTGCATAAACGTCCATGATCTTCTTCACCGCTTTTTGCCCGGCCGTGCCTAATTGCAATGAAAATTCATTTACATAAAGGTCGATGTGCTGCCTCATTACAGTTTCACTCATTTCCTGGGAATGCAGCCTGATATAATTATTGATTTCTGGATAATGCTCAAATGCAAGCTCTATACTTTTTTTTATCAGCGCATCTACCTGGCGCTGCAATGCATTTTCAAAACTGCTTTTAATTACAATGCCACCCAACGGAATAGGCACGCCAGTCTGGGTTTCCCAATAATCACCAAGATCATCTATTTTAAAAAGTCCTTTATCCTGGTAGGTAAACCTGTTTTCATGAATGATGACACCAAGCCCCTTCCTTTCTAACACAAAATCTTCTATGTCATCATATCGAAGGAATACCTTGTTGATATGCTGCGGATACTTTAATGAAAAAAGCAAATGAGCGGTTGTATGTTCTCCTGGTATGGCAACCGGATTTTCTAATACATTAATATTGTCCGGCTGTTCTTTACTTATCAGCAATGGACCAACGCCTTTACCGAGGGCACTTCCACTCTGCAATAATTTATATTTTTTGGTAACAAGCGGCAATACGCCATAGCTTATCTTGGTAATATCCAGCTTTCCTTCTATGGCCCACTGGTTAAGGGTTTGCACATCTTCCAGTACAGGATCAAATTCAATACCGCCCGTATCTATCTTTCCGTTAACAAGGGCATCAAAAATAAAAGTATCATTAGGGCAGGGTGAAAAACCTAGACTAAGTTTCATTACACAAATATTTTTTATTGATTTAACAGCTCGAGGTGCTTTACTAGTTCCAGGTCAAGTTGACGGATGGCTTCTTTTATTTGCCAAAGACTTTTATCCCTGTCTCCTACCCTGTTACTGATACTCCTGATTTGCAGGTAGGGAATATTTTCCATTGCACAAACGTAATGTAGTGCTGCACCCTCCATACTCTCAAGAGCAGCTTTATATTTTAGATGATTGCCCTCATTAACCCTTTCTTCATCCGTAACAGTATTTACGGTTATGGCGCTCACTTTTTCTAAGGGACTGTTATGCAAAAATTTATTGTCGTTAACGATCCATCCTTCACTGTATGGACGATTATTCTCACCGGCAAATCCCATATCAAACAAGTTGATGATTTGATTGTTCTCCCGCACACCGATATCTGCAAAAACATCTCTTTCAACTGCCACACAACTTGCCAGAGCATAATCATCAGAAAAGGCGCCGGCAATTCCCGCTTGTATAACAAAATCGTATTTTTCTGTATATATTTTCTTTTGAAGCTGGTACAAACAGGCAGGCACGCCTACACCTGTAATCAAATGATCGAGGCCCATTTGCCGGCCCAAAAAAGGCTCTATCTCCATTGCCGTGGCTGCTACAACTAAAATATCCATGGCACAAATTTCGATTATTGACACTACAATTCTGTTAATCTGGTTACATTTGCAAAAATTTTGTGGAAAGATGGTATACATCACGAGGATAGAGCATTTTAATGGAGCCCACAGGCTTTTCAACCCGGCCTGGAGCAAAGAACGCAATGATGAGGTTTTTGGCAAATGTGCCAATGAAAACTGGCATGGCCATAATTTTGAGTTGCATGTTACCATTAAAGGCAATCCAAATCCTGAAACAGGTTTTGTATATGATGTAAAGAAACTGAGCCAGATCGTTAAAGCACATGTAATTGAAAAGCTGGATCACAAAAACCTGAACGTGGATGTAGATTTTATGAAGGGTAAAATCTGTTCTATAGAAAACCTGGTAATAGCCATCTGGCAGCAACTAATTCCTCATATTCCCACTAATATTCAACTGCATAGCCTGAAGTTGTACGAAACACCCAGGATCTTTACCGAATATTTTGGAGATTAAGCAACTGCTGCTTTAAACATTTTGTATCTTTAATTGTAATTAGTAAACAATAAACAGCACACTTCTGTTTTATTTACCTAATTGATATTTCATTATTTAATTACTACAATTCATGACAGAAAAAGTGGCGGTTTACCGGAAAGAGCATTTTAATGCCGCTCACAGGCTTAATAACCCAGCCTGGGATGACGCTAAGAACAGCGCAGTATTTGGTAAATGCAATAACCCCAGTTACCATGGGCACAACTACGAGTTGATTGTTAAACTGGTAGGTATACCAGATGAAGATACCGGTTACGTAATGGACCTTAAAGTACTGAGCAACCTGTTGCAGGATAAAGTGATTGAACGTTTCGATCATAAGAACCTCAATGAAGACTGCATAGAATTTAAGAACCTGAATCCAACTGCCGAAAATATTGCGGTTGTTATTTACAACCTGTTGAGGCCAGAAATAGATGACAAATTAACGCTACAAGTAAGGCTTTACGAAACAGAAAGAAATTTTGTAGAATACCCGGCATAAAAAATAAATCCTAAAAAAATATAGATGGCATATACAAAGACAGAGGCCTACGACGAAGATGTAACCAGTGCGCTTATTAAAAATTATAAAGATGCTTTGAACCTCCTTGGCGAAGACGCAGAAAGAGAAGGGCTTTTAAAAACACCGGAAAGAGTTGCCAAGTCGATGCAGTTCTTAACCCAGGGCTACACACAAGATGCGATAGCAATTTTAAACTCTGCAAAGTTTCATGAAGACGTAAGTGAAATGGTGATAGTAAGGGACATTGAAATATACAGCATGTGTGAACACCATATGTTACCTTTTTACGGAAAAGCCCACGTGGCCTATATCCCCAACGGTTATATAACCGGCCTTAGCAAGATTGCCAGGGTGGTAGATGTGTTTAGCCGCAGGCTGCAAGTGCAGGAAAGGCTCACCACGCAAATACTCGAGGCAATAAAAGAAGCGCTAAACCCACAAGGAGTTGCTGTAGTGGTGGAGGCTTCCCACTTATGCATGATGATGCGGGGCATTTCCAAGCAAAATTCTGTTACAACTACCTCTGCATTCTTTGGCCAGTTTGAAAAAAATGAAACCAGGAGCGAATTTTTGAAACTCATCAGTTAGCCTTCCAGCATTTTTAGTTGCCATTATTAAAGCCGAAAAGAAGTAAGAAATTATTTCTTTTCGGCTTTAAAATTTATTTTTGGCCAAAACGACTACGCATGAAATCGTCATTAATAAAATTCAAACCAAAAGAGATGTTCATTTGGCGAATTACATGTGACCATTAAAAACAATAAAAATAAACACATGAAACATGCTTATATTTTTCCCGGCCAGGGCGCACAATTTAGTGGAATGGGTAAATTACTATACGAAAGTAATACCCAGATGAAGGAATTGTTTGAACAGGCCAACGATATTTTAGGTTTCAGGATTTCAGATACCATGTTTGGTGGCACCGATGAAGAACTAAAACAAACCAATGTAACACAGCCTGCTGTTTTCATTCATTCTGTAGCAGCATTCTTAAACATTCCGGATGCAAGACCCGATATGGTGGCCGGCCATTCCTTAGGTGAATTTTCGGCACTGGTAGCCAATAAAGCATTGACTTTTGAAGATGCGCTGAAACTTGTGTCAGTAAGGGCTAAAGCCATGCAGCGTGCCTGTGAGGCCAATCCCTCAACGATGGCTGCGGTGCTGAACCTTGCAGATGACATCGTAGAAGATCTCTGCAAAAAAGTAAGTGAAGAATCTGGTGAAATTGTAGTTGCTGCCAATTACAATTGCCCCGGCCAGTTAGTTATTAGTGGTTCCTTAAAAGGAATTGACATTGCATGCGAACGCATGAAAGCCGCAGGCGCAAAAAGGGCACTGGTGTTGCCGGTAGGCGGCGCTTTTCACTCACCTTTAATGATGCCTGCCAGAGAAGAACTGGAAGCTGCCATCAGCAGTACAAGTTTTCATGAACCCATTTGCCCGGTGTACCAGAACGTAGTAGCTAGTGCGGTAACAGATCCTTCTCAAATAAAAGCCAATCTTGTTGCACAACTTACCGGCCCGGTTAAATGGACCCAATGCATGCAGGCAATGATTGCCGATGGGGCAAGTACCTTTACGGAATGTGGCCCCGGCAAAGTGCTGCAGGGCCTGGCTCTGAAGATTAATAAAGAAGTGACAGTGCAGGGCGTTAGTTAATTACTGCGCTGCTAAATATTTAAATAATGCACAAAAAAATACCGGGTGTTGCCCGGTAATTTTTTTTATTGACGAGAGTAAAATTACAAATCCGTTAAAGCTGCATTCATATTACGAACAGCTTCAGCGCTTTTATCAAACGCTGCCTGTTCTGCTTCATCCAGGTTAAAATCTATAATCTTTTCCCAGCCATTGCGGCCAATGATAACCGGTACTCCAATACAAATATCTTTATGACCATATTCTCCTTCCAGCATTACGCAACAAGGAATGATCTTTTTCTCATCTCTTACAATTGCTTCCACCAACATAGCACCCGCAGCGCCAGGTGCATACCAGGCAGAAGTACCCAACAAGCCGGTAAGCGTAGCACCACCCACCATGGTATCTGCAGCAACTTTCTTCAGTTTCTCTTCATCTAAATAAGCAGAAGCAGGTGAGCCGGAATAAGTGGCCAGCCTTGTAAGCGGAATCATAGTGGTATCGCCATGACCTCCGATTACAGTTGCTTGCAAGTCGTTTGGAGAACATTGCATTGCCTGGCTTAAAAAATAACGAAACCTTGCACTATCTAACGCACCGCCCATTCCTATCACACGATTTTTTGGTAACCCACTGCTCTTTAAAGCAAGATAGGTCATGGTATCCATGGGGTTGCTTATAACAATGATGATACATTCTGGTGAATGTTTTAAAATATTTTCAGTAACAGATTTTACAATACCTGCATTGATGCCGATTAATTCTTCCCTGGTCATACCTGGTTTACGAGGTATACCAGAAGTGATAACAGCCACGGTACTTCCAGCAGTTTTGGTATAATCATTTGTACTGCCAATAACTTTTGTATCAAAGCCTTCAATCTGGGCAGTTTGCATCAGGTCCATTGCCTTTCCTTCTGCCACGCCTTCTTTAATATCAACTAACACCAATTCATCGCATAATTGCTTGCGGGCAATATTGTCGGCACAGGTGGCGCCTACTGCTCCTGCTCCTACTACTGTTACTTTCATCTATTTTCTTTTAAAAGATTAAATAAAATTTTGTTGCCAACAAAGGTATATGATTAGGAATTGTGAAAAAACTTGCTTTCGCTGAATTCCTGCTGGTTTTTAACAGAATGATTGTAATAAATGCTGAAAAATCAGGTTCTAAAAATACAGCAGCAAAAAAATGGTACGACTCATCTACATTATATTACTATTACCTTCTCTGTGCATTGGGCAGCTTTCCGATCCTGGGCTTACTGCCAGCTATCAGCAACAGGATGATCTCGTAAAACTATCCTTTCACCATAACAACAAAAAAATTACAGCATATAGTATTCAGTGGAGCCGGGAGGGAACCGTATTTAAAGAATTAACCAGCATTGGCATCGCCAAGCCCACTCTGTATAAATTTATCATTTACAACCACAGCAACCCCGAACCCGGTAAAAATTTTTATCGCCTTAAGATGACCGCTGATGATGGCTCTATTTACTATTCAGCCCCGCAAACCGTTGCCTATGGCCGGCAAGGTGCAGGCTGGCTGATCTTTCCAAATCCTGTAAAGGATAATCTTGTACTGCAATACAATGGTAGCAGGCCTATCAACAACGTCATCAATATCAGCATCAGGAATGTACAGTCCGGCATACAGTTGAAGCAACTGCGGCTGGCATCAACAACCACTTATATTAGCATACCCGTAACTAACCTTGGTAGAGGTGCCTACCTTATAACCGTTAGCATACAGGGAAAGGTTACCTGGAGCAGGCAGTTTAGCAAATATTAAAGTGATTCAGCAATCTTTTCAAATGGTACCGAGCCAATAAACTCCTGCACCAACTGCCCTTTTTTATCATACACATATACAGAAGGAAAATTCCGAATCTGGTAATAAGTACCAAGGAAATAGTTTTGATCCCAGCCCATTATAATGCCCGGGTATTTTGCAATACCATAGTCTTCATAAAACTTCTTTATGTAGGCATAAGGAAGGTTAGAAGCCATTACTACCTGTACATTCTTAAGGAGTTTAGTCTGCGCTAACATATCCTTTGTAGCGTGCTGGCAATGATCGCAATCAGGGCTAAAAACCATCACAAGTGTAGCCTTACGTTTTTTAAGATCCGCTTTTTTAAAATGGGCGCTGTCTGGCACACGCACAATATCAAACGGTGGTACTTGTGGGAACTGCTTGTATACCGGCAATGTAGTTTCCTGCGCAAAGGCAGCTAAAAAAAGTAAACATCCAATTACTGCTATGATGCAACGCTTTATCATTTAATTCCGGTTTTAATGTTGAAAGTCCAAAGGTACGTATCAGTAAAGACAGTCTACCGGGTTTCACTTTATAATACCAGTAATAATTTTTTATAGAATAGTGAAGCCGCAATTAAAAAACTAATTGGCCGGTAATAAGCAATAACTGCAATTCTTTATTACTTTTGCAGCCAATAAAAAAAGTAAACAAATGGCAACAACAGCAGATATGCGCTCCGGTTTGATCATTAAGGTTGACGGCAGTTTATATTCAGTAATAGAATTCGGCCAGAACAAAACTGCCCGTGCGGCAGCCAAAGTTTGGGCAAAGCTAAAGGGTGTAGATAATACCCGAACAATTGAACTAACCTGGAATAGTGGTGAAACCATTTACCCGGTTAGAGTTGAAAAGAAACCTTATACCTATTTATACCAGGATGATACCGGATACAGCTTTATGGATACGGAAACTTTTGAACAGATAACAGTACCTGAAACCATGGTAGATGCGCCTAAATTTTTAAAAGATGGCCAGGAAGTTACCGTATCTATCAACGGTGACACTGACCTGCCAATGGCTGTAGAACTGCCTGACAAGATCGTATTACTGGTAACTTACAGCGAACCTGGCATGAGAGGAGATACTGCTACCAAGACGCTGAAGCCAGCTACTGTTGAAACAGGAGCCACGGTAAACGTTCCGCTGTTCGTTAACGAGGGCGAAATGATCAGGGTTAACTCAAAAACCGGTGAATATATAGAGCGGGTTAAGTAATTTATAAAAGCATATTTTATTAGGGCTGGCCATAAAGGCCAGTCCTTTTTTTAGTAGAAATTCGGGTATTCTTGCTCTTTTTTCCTCTTTTTAAAAGGATTTTAAACAAATAATGGTCATTTTGGGATTTTTGAAATTTTTGAATTTGCATAATTGGATTATGATTTCATACCTTAGCTCCCCGCTTTAAAAAAACGCAACAAATCAAATAAAACTATCACATGGACATCAAACAAATTCAGGAGCTTGTAAAGCTCATCAATAAAACATCTATTGGAGAAATTACAATAGAAGAAGATGGCACCAAGATCACTATTAAGCAAAAGAAAGAACCATCTCAAAAAATATATACCCATTCTGCCGCTCCTGCTGCAGCTCCCGCACCTGCCGCAGCGCCTGCGCCGGCCGCCGCATCACCGGCAGCAGCGCCCGCCGAAGCCCCTAAACAAGACAACCTTATAACTATAAAGAGCCCGATGATAGGAACTTTTTACCGCCAGAGCGGCCCGGGTAAACCCATCTTAGCAAGTGTGGGCGACGAAGTTACTACAGGTAAGGTGGTTTGTATTATTGAAGCCATGAAGCTGTTTAACGAAATAGAAAGCGAAGTAAAGGGTAAGATCGTGAAGGTTCTGGTAGAAGATGCCAGCCCCGTTGAATACGACCAACCTTTATTCCTTGTTGATCCTTCCTGATAAGTAGAAATTAAAAAGTCAAAAGTCAAAAACTTCCCTGACGGTTTTTTAATTTTTAATTTTTAATTTTTAATTTTTTACTGTGTTTAAAAAAATACTAATTGCCAACAGAGGAGAAATTGCCCTGCGTATCATACGTACCTGTAAGGAAATGGGGATCAATACTGTGGCGGTATATTCCACTGCAGACAAAGACAGCTTACACGTAAAGTTTGCGGATGAGGCGGTATGTATAGGTAAACCACCGAGCGTGGATAGCTACCTTAACATGGCGCATATTATGGCTGCGGCAGAAATAACCAATGCCGATGCTATACATCCAGGTTATGGCTTCCTGGCAGAAAATGCAAAATTCGCCAAGATTTGTGCAGATCATAATATCAAATTTATTGGCCCAACGCCGGATATGATAAATGCAATGGGCGATAAAGTAACTGCCAAAGAAACCATGATAAAGGCCGGCGTACCCGTAGTACCAGGTGTAGAAGGTTTATTGCAGAATGTTGAGCATGCAAAAAAATCAGCAGAGGAAGTTGGCTACCCTGTAATATTAAAGGCAACTGCTGGTGGAGGTGGTAAAGGTATGCGTGTAGTTTGGCAGGAATCTGAAATAGAAAAATCATACGAAAGCGCCAAAACCGAAGCTGCTGCCTCTTTTAAGAACGATGGTCTTTACATGGAAAAATTTGTAGAAGAGCCACGTCACATAGAGATACAGGTTGCAGGTGACCAATATGGTAATATAAGTCACTTAAGCGAAAGGGATTGCTCTATCCAGCGCCGGCACCAGAAACTGGTAGAAGAATCTCCATCCCCGTTTATGACGGAAGACCTGCGTAACCGTATGGGCGAAGCAGCCATTAAAGCAGCAAGGGCCATTAATTACGAAAGCGTAGGCACGGTAGAGTTCCTGGTTGACAAACACCGCAATTTCTTTTTCATGGAAATGAATACCCGTATACAGGTAGAACATTGTGTTACGGAAGAAGTGATCAATTTCGATCTGATAAAAGAACAGATAAAAATTGCAGCAGGAGAAAAAGTAAGTGGTATGAATTATTTCCCACAAATGCATGCCATAGAATGCCGCATCAATGCCGAAGATCCTTACAATGATTTCAGGCCCAGCCCCGGAAAAATAACGGTACTGCACCAGCCTGGTGGTCATGGCGTAAGGGTAGATAGCCACGTTTATGCAGGTTATGTAATTCCACCCTATTATGATAGCATGATTGCTAAACTGATCTCGGTTGCACAAACCAGGGAAGAAGCAATTGATACCATGCACAGGGCCTTAAGTGAATACGTAATTGAAGGCATCAAAACTACCATTCCTTTTCACTTGCAATTGATGAAAGACGAAAATTTCAGGAAAGGTAACTTTACTACAAAATTCCTGGAGTCGTTTAAGTTGCAGTAGGATCAGCCATATTTAAATAATTATTAATAAGCAATTCAAATTTTTTGGATTGCTTATTTTGTTATATCCTTGTGCTTTATCTGAAACTAAATTCCGTAACTGCACCTCAATTCTAATCAATGCAAACAAAATTTCTGGCATTCCTGTGTCTGACGCTGTGCGCTTTTGTAAACCTGCAAGCACAAAGCAAATCGTACGAATTCAAAAAAATTAAACCTGCAGATTTTTCCCTGGAAGGGATAACTGTTGACACATCTTATGGAGCCATTGTGCTTGCAGATGTGGGCAAAAGTTCTTTTGAAGGAAACAACAAAGGCTGGTTCACCCTTGTGTATAAACACCAGCGCAGGGTAAGGATCATCAACAAGAATGGTTTTGATATTGCCACCGTTAGCATTCCGCTCTACCACTCTACCAAATCGGATGATGAAGAAAGACTGGAATCAATAAAAGCAACTACTTATAACCTGGTAGATGGTAAAGTAGTAGAAACAGACCTCAACAAAAACGATGTGTTTAAAGAGGTACAGGACCGCAGCCACACCTTAAAAAAATTCACCCTGCCCGCTGTAAAAGAGGGAAGCATCATTGAATATTCTTATAGCATCTCTTCAGACTTTTTGTTCAACCTGCAACCATGGTCTTTCCAGGGTTCTTACCCAAGGTTATGGAGCGAATATGAGCTGAACCTACCACAATTTTTCCAATATGTTTTCCTGAGTCAGGGAAGCAAAGATTTCTTTATTAAAGACAGCAAAGAAAAATTTCAAAACTTTTCCATTCGGGAAACCAGCAGGGGTGAATACGGAAGTGCGAGCAACCGGGACAATGTTTTCAATCTTTCATCAACCAATACCGTCAGCAGGTGGGTTAAGAAAGATGTTCCGGCCATCAGGCAGGAAAATTTTACTTCCACAGTTAACAACTACATTGCCCGTATTCAATTTCAGATGAGCGGCCAACAGTTTCCTGATATGCCCTACCGTGATATTATGGGAAGCTGGCCCAAACTGGCGCTTGAGTTATTAAAGGATAAAGATTTTGGTGCAGAAATAGCTACCGACAACCAATGGCTGAACGAAACTATGGCAAGCCTGAATTTAAATAGTAAAGATTCTATGGAAAAAGTGAGAGCTATTTATAACTATGTGCAACAGAACTTCAGCTCCAAAGGCATGAAAGGTATTTATATTTCGCAACCGGTAAAAGAAACATTTAAATCGAAGAAAGGATACGAGGCCGATATGAACATGCTGCTAACGCTGATGTTATTGCGTGCAGGTTACAAAGCCGACCCTGTAATCCTAAGTACAAAGTCGCACGGGTTTCCTACAGAAACCTACCCACTAATTCACCAATATAATTATGTAATAAGCAAGGTATGGATAGGCGATAAAGCTTATTACCTGGATGCTTCAGACCGCAGCCTCGGCTTTGCCAAACTTCCTCAATTTTGCTACAATGGCATAGGTGTTTCTATTAACCTGTCACCAGCTACTGAGGCTCTTTACCCAGACAACCTGATGGAAGCCAAAGTGACGAACGTGGTGCTGATGAACGACGAAAAAAATAAAAATGCATGGGCCGGCGATTTAAGTTCGTACCTGGGTTATTATGAGTCTGTAGACATAAGGGATGAGATTAGTGAAAAAGGAAAAGAGGCATACGTAAATAAATTAAAAGAGTCTTATACCGGCGATTATGCTATCAGCGATGTTAAACTGGGATCTCTTGAAGATAAAGACCAGGTTGTTTTGATGAAGTACAATATGAAAATAGACCGTGGCGGCGAAAATAACCTCATCTACTTCAACCCAATGATAAAAGAAGGTATGAAAGAAAACTACTTTAAGTCAGCGGAAAGAAACTACCCGGTAGAATTGCCCTTTAAAATGGAGGAAACTTACATTTTCAAAATACAGGCGCCAGAAGGTTATGTAATAGACGAAACACCAAAGTCTGCCAAAGTAACCCTAAACGAAAATGAAGCTGTTTTTGAATATATCGTAGTTAACACGCCGACCGAAGTATCGTTAAGAACAAAATTGGCCATTTACAAAACATTGTTCATGCCTAACGAATACGAATCGCTAAAAAACTTTTTTGATTATGTAGTAAAAAAGCATGCGGAGCAGATCGTTTTTAAAAAGAAATAACATGAAGTATTCATTAAATAAAATCATACTGTTACTAGTTGTACTCTTTACCAGCTATGGCAGCTTTGCACAATATGCAGTGTCTGATATATCGAAAACATTGATGCATAATGCCAATCTTGTTGTAAGGCAGGATGACCGCCATGTTACACTAAAGAATTCGGGAGATGTTATTGTGAAAAGAAAATATGTATACACCGTTTTAAATGCAGCGGGTGATGGCTTTGCGCAATATGCAAACAGTTACGATAAGTTGAACAAGATTACAAGTATAAGCGGCGACCTTTATAATGCAGAGGGTATTAAAATTAAATCGCTTAAAAAGGGTGACATCAAAGATTATAGCAACACCGATGAAATAAGCCTGGCCGATGACAACAGGGTGAAAGTGCACAACTTCAATCACCGCATGTATCCCTATACGGTTGCCTATGAAAGTACGGAAGAACTCAGTTCTTATTTTAACCTGCCAACTTGGTTGCCGGTATTTGATGAACGCATTGCTATAGAAAAAAGCGTGTTCACGGTAGAAACAAGCGTAGGCTACCAGCTACGACATAAGGCCTTTAATTATACTGCCGGCCCGGCTATTACCAACGGCAAGAGCAATAGCACCTACAGTTGGCAGTTAGCTAACTTCAATGCAGTATCTGATGAATCGTATATGCCTACCTGGTACGAAATAACGCCAAGTGTATTTATAGCGCCTTCCAGTTTTGAGTTGCAGAAATACAAAGGCAGTATGAACAACTGGCAGGAATTTGGAAGTTTTATTTATGCGCTTAATGCGGGAAGAGATAAACTTCCGGACAACATCAAGCAACGGGTGCATACCCTGGCCGACCCACTAAAAAATACCAGGGAGAAAGTGACTGCTGTTTATAAATACCTTCAGCAAAACACCCGTTACATCAGCATACAACTGGGTATTGGCGGATGGCAAACCCTGGATGCAAACTTTGTTGCGGGCAATGGCTACGGCGATTGTAAAGCGCTGAATAATTATATGTATTCGATGTTGAAAGAGGTTGGCGTAAAATCTTACTATACGCTTGTAAAAGCAGGTAGAGGTAAATGGGAATTCACTACCGAGTTTACGCAAAACCAGTTCAACCATATCATACTATGTGTACCAGATGGCAAAGACAGCATATGGCTGGAATGTACCGACCAGACCCTTCAACCCGGCTACCTCAGCGCCTTTACCAGCAACAGGCCGGTGCTGCTCATAGATGAAAAAGGCGGCTACCTTTCCCATACACCCACCTATACCGCAGCAGATAATTTACAGGTGAGGAACATTACTGGTACCCTGGGGGCAGACGGTGTTTTAACCGGTAAAGCAGTTACCAGTTACCGGGCCGAACAACAGGACGGCCTGTTCTCCAAATTACATAGTGCTTCAAAAGCGGAACTGGAAAAATATATGCGGGAAAAGTTCAACATTTCTTCCTACGAAGTACAGCAGTTCAGCTTTAAAGAATCGATGGATAAATTACCATGCATTGAAGAAAATATATCTTTTACAGCGAAGGATTATGCATCTGTAAGCGGTAAAAGACTTTTCATTAATCCGAATGTATTGTCGGTATCCGCTACAAAAATTAAAAACCCCGAAGGCCGCAAATTTGATTTTGAACTGAGGTATGCGTTTACTGATTATGATACCGTTAGTATTGCAATACCCAAGGGTTACCAACCAGAGAGTATTCCGGCTGATGTTACTGTAAAGATGCCGCTGGGTGAATTCAGGAGTGCTGTAAAGATCTCGGCAGGCAACATTCTTTACACCCGTTATTGTATGATAACAAATGGAAGAATGCCGGCAACAGATGCCAAGGTGGTGGCTGAGTTCTTCGATAAGATCTATCGATCAGACCATGCAAAAATTGTTTTTGTAAAAGACGCTGAATAAAAAAAAGGCAGCACTACAACTGCCATTTTCTTTTACAACCGGTGAGCATTTAATGGCTATTTTTGCGGCCTGTTAAGTTCCTGATATGCCGATACAAAAAGAACAATATTTGAGGGCCTACCGCCTCATGTGCACTGCCAAAGCCATGGCCGAAATTTACGAGGCCAACAGGCCCATTTGTAAATATGTACATAGCACCAGCCGTGGCCACGAAGCCATTCAGTTGGCTACTGCTTTCAACCTGCTGCCCTGCGATTATGTCAGCCCTTATTACCGGGACGAGAGCATTATGCTTGGTCTTGGTTTTACGCCTTATGAATTGATGCTGCAGTTATTGGCTAAAGGCGATGATATATTTACCGGTGGAAGGGAATATTATAACCACCCTAATTATCGTGGTGCTGACAAACCAACTATCATTCATCAAAGCAGCGCCACGGGTATGCAGGTCATACCCACCACCGGTGTAGCGCAGGGCATTAAATATTTAGAAATAACTGATTCCCCCAAATTGGTAAAAGGAGCCGAAGGAGAAAACCCTGTGGTCATTTGTTCGCTTGGAGATGCTTCTGTAACAGAAGGCGAAGTAAGCGAAGCTTTCCAGTTTGCAGCCTTGCACCAGTTGCCCATCATCTACCTGGTGCAGGACAACGATTGGGGAATCAGCGTTAGCGCAGCAGAAGCCCGCACCAATAATGCATATGAATTTATACAAGGTTTTCACGGCATTAACAGGATAAGTATTGATGGCAGCAACTTTACCGAAAGTTTCCTGGCCATGCAGGATGTAATTAATGAAGTAAGAAATAATAGACAGCCATGGCTGGTACATGCAAAAGTGCCGCTGCTGGGCCATCATACCAGTGGCGTAAGAAAAGAATTTTACAGGTCGGAAGCAAACCTTGCCAAACATGCTGTTGATGACCCACACCCACGCCTACGTGCATTTTTGCTTGCGGATGGCATTGAAGAATCTGAATTGAATGCGATAGAAAATGAAACGGCCGGCCTTGTGAAAAAAGATTTTGAAGCAGCGGCGGCGGCGGCCGAACCGGACCCGGCAACCGTAAGCCAACACGTATTTGCGCCGGCCGCAATTACGGCAGAAAGCGGCGAAAGAACACCAGCCGGTAAAGAAAAAATACCGATGGTAGATGCGGCCTTGTTTGCCATCCGGGAAATAATGGAAGATTACCCCGAGGCAGTACTGTATGGGCAGGATGTGGGCCGCAGGCTTGGTGGTGTATTTCGGGAAGCAGCTACCCTTGCCGAACAGTTTGGCGACCACAGGGTGTTTAATACGGCCATTCAGGAGGCTTACATCATTGGTTCTACCGTGGGCATGAGTGCTGTGGGTGTAAAGCCAATTGTGGAAGTGCAGTTCGCCGATTATATCTATCCCGGCTTTAACCAGTTGGTAACGGAAATTTCAAAAAGCTGTTACCTCAGTTGTGGTAAGTTCCCGGTGCAAACGCTTATCAGGGTGCCCATTGGCGCTTATGGTGGCGGTGGTCCTTACCATAGCGGAAGTATAGAGACTACGCTGCTTAGTATTAAGGGCATTAAAGTAGTGTACCCATCTACGGCTGCAGATATGAAAGGCTTATTGAAAGCAGCTTTCCTGGATCCTAACCCGGTGGTGATGCTGGAACATAAAGGGCTTTACTGGAGCAAAGTGCCTGGCACTGACGCAGCAAAAACTGCTGAACCTGCAAGGGACTATGTAATACCACTTGGGAAAGGCAGGGTTGTATTAGAAGCCGATGCAGACAAGGTAAACAATGGTGAATCAGCCTGCATCATTACCTATGGCATGGGCGTTTACTGGGCCACTGCCGCAGCAAAAAATTTTACAGGTGAGGTGGAGATCATTGACCTGCGCACTTTATTTCCTTTAGATGAAGAATTGATTTTTGCCACGGTTAAAAAGCATGGCAAATGTTTAATACTAACGGAGGAGCAGCAAAATAATTCATTTGCAGAAGCGCTTGCGGGCAGAATATCCAAACATTGTTTTAAAAATTTAGATGCCCCAGTAGAAGTGATGGGTGCCCTTGACCTGCCGGCTGTACCCATGAATATGTTACTGGAACAAGCAATGCTGCCAAACCCGGAAAAGGTTACAGCGAAATTAAAAACGTTGTTAGCGTATTGAGGAATTAAAGTAAGTTTCCAACAGTCATCAACTGATGATCATGCCATCTTTCATGTGAACAATGCGATCGCTCATTTGAGCCAGTTCTTCGTTATGTGTTACAATTAAAAAGCTTTGCTGGTATTTGTTCCGAAGTTCAATAAACAGCTTGTGCAGTTCCCTGCCATTCTCACTATCAAGGTTGCCGGTAGGTTCATCTGCCATCACGATATCCGGATTATTAATAAGTGCCCTTGCTACTGCTACCCTTTGCTGTTCGCCACCAGAAAGTTGGTGAGGTTTATTTTGCAACCGCTCCCCCAATCCCAGGTTTTGTAATAGGTCAGTTGCCCTTTCCTGGATATTCTTCCTGGCACCACCTGCTATCCATCCCGGTATGCAAACATTTTCCAGGGCGGTAAATTCTGGTAATAAATGATGAAACTGGAATATAAAGCCAATATGTTTATTCCTGAATTTTGAAAGGGCAGTACCATTTAACTTGTCCGTTCTTTGTCCGTTCAGCGAAACAGTTCCTTTGGCGGGGCTGTCAAGCGTACCGAGGATATGCAGCAAGGTACTTTTGCCAGCGCCGGAAGAGCCTACAATACTAACGATCTCGCCTTTCTGAATGCTGAGATCTACCCCTTTAAGTACATGGAGTTTACCGTAGAATTTTTCAATCTGTGTAGCCACTAACATCTGCCGAAAATAAATCATTTGCTCTAATTGCAACCCAAAGCCCGTTTTTTTCTCATCATTTTGATAATAATGCCACGACGGCGGAACTTAAGGAAAATGCGCATATTTAATAAACTTAACATAAGTGTTAAAAAAACACTTTTGGTTATTTCGTACGAACATCTACATTTGCAAAAATTAAACTTATTACGATGTTTTGGACTTTAGAATTGGCATCCCATTTAGAAGACGCACCTTGGCCGGCAACAAAAGACGAATTAATTGATTACAGCATACGTAGTGGTGCACCAATTGAGGTAATAGAAAACCTGCAGGAACTGGAGGATGAGGGCGACCTGTATGAAGGCTTAGATGACATCTGGCCTGACTATCCGAGCCAGGAAGATTTTTTCTTTAATGAAGATGAATATTAAAATGCCTATACGCCCTTAAAGGGTACACAAAATGATATAAACACAAAGCCCTCCAACAAATGGAGGGCTTTGTGTTTTATTTACATTTTTTCTATCACTTCCTGGGTTACGCCGGTATAAGAAAAACCACCGTCGTGAAACAGGTTTTGCATAGTAACCATTTTAGTCAGGTCGCTAAACATGGTAACAACATAATTGGCGCAATCTCCTGCACTGGCATTACCTAGTGGACTCATTTTTTCTGCATAATTAATAAAGCCATCAAAGCCCTTAACGCCGCTACCGGCCGTTGTTACAGTAGGTGATTGAGAAATAGTGTTTACCCTCACATGCTTTTTAATACCATACTGGTATCCAAAACTACGGGCTATGCTTTCCAGCAACGCTTTAGCATCTGCCATTTCATTATAATCAGGGAATACTCTCTGCGCTGCTATATACGTTAACGCTACCACGCTACCCCATTCATTCAATGCATCTTTTTTCATACAACATGCCAGCACACGGTGCAGGCTCATGGCAGAAATATCCAGCGTCTTGCTGTTAAAGCCATAATCAATTTCGGTGTAGTGCTTTCCTTTGCGCACGTTAAGACTCATGCCAATGCTATGCAAAACAAAATCGAAAGAGCCGCCAAAGTGTTCCATTGCTTTGGTGATAAGGTTTTCTACATCCTCACCATTGCTTACATCGCATGCTATCACCGGTGCATTAATTTTTTCTGCCAGTTTATTTATCTCGCCCATGCGCATGGCAACCGGGGCATTGGTTAATACAATTTCGGCACCTTCCTCATGGCAACGCAAAGCTGTTATCCAGGCAATAGATTTTTCATCCAGTGCGCCAAAGATGATTCCCTTTTTTCCTTTCAATAAATTATTACTCATATACTATAGATTGATGTTGATGATATTATTCGGTAAAAGTAATTTTTTAGGGTTGAATTAAAAAACGAGAGAATTTCAGGATAACGATGTTGACAAAAAATGAGAGGATAAATATCCCAACAAAATGCGCCAGGAAAAACAGGAACAGGTGGTTTAACGACTGCCTTGGATTTATAAACCGGCGAATGAGCTTATGCATACCGTAGCCCAACAGCAGGATCAAAACAATTACCAGTAATAAGGTTAGCTTGTTCACTCAATTAGTTTACTAATTTCCCACCATTTCTTTTGCATTCTCCATGGCGGCTGCGGTTGGCTTCTCGCCTCCCAGCATTTTTGCTATAGCTGTAACCCTTTCGTCTTCTGAAAGTCTTTTGATGGAAGTAACAATTTTATCCTTCACCGCCTGCTTGTACACAAAATAATGAGCGGTTGCTTTTGCTGCTATTTGTGGTTGGTGGGTAATAGCAATTAACTGGTGGCCACCCGCCAGTTCCTGCATAATGATGCCGACCTGCCTTGCTGCTTCGCCACTAATGCCTGTATCTATTTCGTCAAAAATAAGTGTAGGTAATTGCAGTTTTTTTGCTACGAGCGACTTCACACTCAACATCAGCCTGCTTAATTCCCCGCCGCTGGCCACTTTATGCAATGGCTCAAAACGATTGCTTTTATTGGCATCAAACAAGAAGTTGATACCATCGCTGCCATACTGGGAAAGTGCAGCATTTTCAATATTTACTTTAAGTTGGGCATTTGGCATACCCACCTTTGCCAGTAATTTGTTTACGTTATTTACGAACGGGTTTAACTGGGCCTGCCTGTTAGCATTGATTTTTTTTGCCAGCACTACACAGGCTGCGTAATCCGCTTCTACCTGCCTGGTGGCTTTTTCAATGGCTACAGAAACGTTCAATACTTCATCCAGTTTTACAGAAAGTTCTTCCTGAATGGCAAGTAACTGCGCCGTTTCTGTAACGTTGTGCTTCTTCAGCAACTTATAACCCGCCGCAATACGATCGTTTACCACCTGTATCCTTTCAGCATCGTATTGAATGGTATCGTCTATGCTTTCCAGTTCGGCTGCAATATCTGCAATTTCAATCAGGCTGCTGCTCAAACGTTCGGCCAGGCATTCTATGGCGGTATGGAATGTTTGTAGCCCTTGTATCTTTTGATGCAATTGTTTCAGCTGCTGCACCAGTGGCGTTTCACTATCTTTCAATTCAAAATAAATACCATTCAGTTGCTGCTTCACGTTTTCAGCATTGCTCAACAGGTCAAGCTCTTTATCCAGCTCTTCCAGTTCATTTTCTTTTAAAGCCAGTTCTTCCAGTTCCTCAAACAGGAAACGGTTATAGTCTAATTCCTTATTGGCATTTAGTTGTTGCAGTTGCAATTCTTCCAAATGCTTTTTTATGGCAGCATAAGCTGCAAAGCCGGTCTTTAGTTGCTGCAGCAGGGCAGCATTATCTGCCAGCGCATCCATCACCTGCCGTTGAAAGGTCTCACTACCCAGCTCCAGGGTATCAAACTGCTGATGCAGGTCGACCAGCAACACCGCCAGTTCTTTTAATTGTGATAAATTAACCGGCGTGTCATTTATAAAACTTCTTGATTTTCCTGACGCTGCTATTTCTCTGCGTAAGATTATTTCAGCTTCCAGGTCTAGTTCATTAACGCTGAAAAAACCTTTGATAGCATCGTTATTCTTCACAGTAAAATATCCTTCTACAATGCACTTTTTATTTTTATCCTGTAATACAGTACTATCTGCCCTTTGGCCCAGTATCAGGTTCAAAGCACCCATCAGTATACTTTTACCGGCACCGGTTTCACCCGTTATGATATTGAGCCCTTGAGAGAAATCGATGACCAGTTCATCGATGATGGCGTAATTCTGTATGTGAAGTTTTTGTAGCATAGTCTAATCAGCAAATTAATGGATAATTGTGCATTTCAAGGCTGATAATTTCCAAAAGGCGGGAATAAAAAAATGTCCATACATTTTGGTATAGACATTTTTAAATAATAATAAACTTACTTGGTTCTTAGCTGAACATTTCTCTAACCTTATCAAAAAATGATTTCTCATTTTTCTCGGGCTTAGGTTCAAAATTAACGGAGTCTTTCATGGCTTCTAATGCTGTCTTTTCTTCGTCGCTTATGTTTTGCGGTGTCCAGATATTTACCTGTATCAACTGATCGCCTTTTTCGTAGCTGTTTACATTTGGGAAACCTTTGCCCTTGAGCCTGAAAATTTTACCGCTTTGCGTACCTGGGGGAATCTTTATTTTGGCCCTGCCATCAATGGTAGGCACTTCTACCTGTGTGCCAAATACGGCGTCAGGAAAGGAGATATAAAGATCGAAGGCTACATTAAGACCATCCCTGTGCAATTGCGGGTGCGCTTCTTCTTCAATCAGTACAATTAAATCGCCTGCATGGCCACCTCTTTCGCCGGCATTACCTTTTCCGCTCAGGCTTAGCTGCATGCCTTCCTGTACGCCTGCAGGAATATCTATGCTCACCGTTTCTTCACCGTACACCCTGCCGTCGCCCTTACAAGTGCCACATTTCACCGTTACTGTAGTACCTTCTCCGGAACATGTAGGGCAGGTAGTTACTGTTTGCATCTGGCCTAAAAAGGTATTTTGCACCCTTCTCACCTGGCCGTTACCGCCGCAGGTAGAACAGGTCTGAACACTATTCTTATCTTTTGCGCCACTACCATCGCAGGTGGTACAATTAATGTATTTTTTTACTTTGATGGTTTTGTTTACGCCCTTGGCAATCTCTTCGAAGTTGAGCTTTATTTTAACCCTGAGGTTGCTGCCCCTGGTACCACGACTACGGCCTGTTGAGGCTCTCCTGCCTCCACCAAAGAAACTACCAAATGTATCTTCGCCAAATATATCACCGAACTGGCTGAAGATGTCATCCATATTCATACCACCCCCATTGAAACCGCCACCGCCACGGCCGTTGGCAAAAGCATTGTGACCAAAACGATCATACTGGCTTTTTTTGTCAGCATCATTCAATACCTCATACGCTTCAGCCGCTTCTTTGAATTTCTCCTCAGATGCCCTGTCGCCCGGGTTCCTGTCAGGATGATGCTGCATAGCCACTTTACGGTATGCCTTTTTTATTTCCTCCTGGCTGGCATTTTTAGAAACACCCAATACCTCGTAAAAGTCTCTTTTTGTTGTCATTACTTATTGCTGTTGACTGCTGGGGTAAAAACACTCCGCAGGTGATGGTTTTTGTTGGTGATATCTAGATTATTTGCCTACTACTACTTTTTCGAAACGGATAAGCTTGTTGTTAAGGAAATAGCCTTTCTGTACAACGTCCACAACTTTTCCTATGTTCTTTTCACCGGCTTCTATTTCCGTAATAGCCTCATGTTTTTCTACGTCGAAATCTGCGCCTATATCATTCAGGGCTACAACTCCTTTGTTTTGTAAAACAGATTTTAGCTTATGAAATACCAGCTTATTGCCTTCTTTTAACTGCTCAATATCTTCTGTATGTTGCATTTGCTTTTCTGCACGATCAAAGTCGTCCATCACATCCAGCAAAGAAATGATAATGTCCTTGCCCGCTGTTTGAATAAGCTCAATGCGTTCTTTGGAAGTACGACGCTTATAATTGTCAAACTCAGCAAATAAGCGCAGGTATTTATCTTTTTGCTCCTGCAGTTCTTCCTGTAGTTTTTCTACGGTTGATTCATTAATATCTTCCGGGTTGCTCAAATGATTGTTGCCAGGAATATCAGCGTCTGAATTGATATCCATTTCTGCGTTGTCAGTAAGCTGTTGATTATTTTCGTCCATAATTATAAGGTCTTTAAAAATGTGTGCAAAGGTACGTTAGTCAAAGAGTTTGCCAATAGCATGCTGGCAGTCAAATTGACATTAAATACATTGAAATTTATAAAATCGGGGTTATTTAACAACCTGGAACTTGCCAGATTGCACGATATTACCGTTACTATCCCTAAGCTGGAATATATACACGCCACGGTAAAAATCTTCTAAATTAATGGTGATCCTGACGGGAGTTTTCTTGATTTCGTATACTTTTTTACCCATAAAATTGTACACCTGCAGGGAATAACTTGCTTCATTGGTTTTGTTGAACTCAAAACTTATGACCGAGCTAGCCGGGTTGGGATAAAACTTAATAAATTTTGCTGTGGCCGGGTTATCAGGCTCGGACCTGTTCTGTGAAAAACCAGCAAAGCTTAAACAAGTAAAAAATATTAATATGTATACGTATTTAGTCAACATAGTAAAAATAAGCAAATGTTTTAACTAATCCCCATTAAACGCTTCAAATTAAATGCTAATTTAAGCTCCCTCTTCTATAACGGAAAAAGGAGCTAAATCTTATTAATTCAGTTCAGATAATTTTTTATCAATTGCATCAAAGTCTGGCATTTCACCCGGATTATCCAATACTTCTACATATTGAAGCATTCCATTTTTGTCTATAATAAAGGCTGATCTTTTGCTCACACCAAGCATACCCATATGAGAAAATGATTCATGGATGGCTTCATATTCATTGGAAACGTCCTTATTAAAATCACTTAGCATGGGAAAATTGTACTGTTGCTCGTCTTTATATTTTGCCAGCGAATATACGGAGTCTACCGATAAACCTATTACCTCTGTTTGTTCATTCTGATACCTGTTGATGCCGTCCCTTACAGAACAAAGTTCTTTGGTGCAAACACTTGTAAACGCTAGTGGAAAAAATAACAACAACACGTTTTTCTTGCCATTATAGTCACTTAGTGACATTTTATTTTTCTCCGAATTATACAAACTAAAATCAGGTGCTTTTTGTCCTACAGTTAATGACATAAATTTCTGTTCTAAAATTTGAGACACAAAAATAACGCCTTTACTGCCAACAAAAAAACCCCACCAAAAGGCAGGGTTCTGTAATCCAAACAATCCATAAAAACAAAATCTTTCCAAATACTACAGGAAAGTTTTTAGGGACATGGATTTAAAAATTTTAGTGCTTTAAATATTAAAACCAGCCTTATGCAGGCTAACTAAAATAAGCGACACATCTACACTTAACTATTAATTAAGACTTGATGCGATCGTCCGGCAAATAAATAAAGAGGAATGTTGTTTTTTTTGTCATAATAATAAAGTTGGTTTGAGTGGTAAGCGATATAAACAGGATAACGAGTCATCCTTGCATTTTAGTATGTATAAGATAAATATCTTTCCCCCACATGAAATCAATCTCTTGCACTATTTTATTGGCGTTGCATGTGCAGTACCACCGGTGCATTACTGCCCCAGGGAGCCAGTTCCATTGTAGGCAGGTCTTTTTTTGTAAAACGCCATTCCCTGTTTAAAAAATCAAAACCGGCTGGTACAGACGGCTGATTGATCTGTATCGTCAATTTGCCGTAATCATCATTGCTGGCCCAGGTACCATTGTAGGTAACACCCGCTTTAATCGCCGTCATGGGACCACCATAAAAGGTTCCCTTAAAAAGCTTGAAAATCCAGCCATTGTATTGGGCTGTAATATTTGTTCCATTATCGGTAGCAAGCGATACTTTAAAATCCCTGTTCAGCACATTCTCCTCAAAATATTTTTCATATAACGACTGCGATGGTGCCGGACCATCTTTTTTACAACCCTGTAATATAATTATGGCTAGCGCAAACAGTACTGCTATAAGCATACGCCACCTGAAAAGGAACCCGGTTGTATTTTCGCTACCTGTTTTCATAGATCCCTTTGTATTTTTTTGTTGCATAGTCAATAAAAAAACGGCTGCTTAGCGATTGCCCTGTGGCTTTCCGGCATAAGTCGCCTGAAGTATAATAACGACCGTACGAATAGATATGTTGTTGCAACCATGCAGAAACATTTCCTATGTTTCCTTCAGCCATTTCGTATAATAATGACTGATTTACGTTCAAAATAGCTGCATGGATTTGTGCAGCATACAAACTACCAATGCTGTAAGTGGCAAAATAACCAAAGCTGCCATGGCTCCAATGTACATCCTGCAGGCAACCCTGCCGGTCATCCGGCACTTGTATTCCCAGGTATTTTCGATAGCTTTCATTCCAGATAGCAGGAATATCTTTCGCCTTTAAAGTCCCTTCTAACAGTAGCTTTTCTATTTCATACCTTATCATTACATGAAAATGATAGGTTAACTCATCGGCCTCTGTACGAATAAGTGACGGCACCACTTTATTGATGCCCCTGTAAAAATCCTGCACGTTGATGATGCCTAGCTGCGAAGTAAAAGTTTTTTGCAAGCGTAGAAAGTGGCATTCCCAAAAAGCAAGACTTCTTCCCAAATTATTCTCCCATAACCTGCTCTGACTTTCATGAATACTAAGGCTGCAATATTCGCCCAGCGGAAGACCATATTCCTCTCCTGGTAAACCTTGCTCATAGGTGGCATGCCCGCCTTCGTGAATACAACTCCACAACATATTGGCAAAATCATTTTCATCAATGCGGGTGGTTACCCTTACATCACTATTACTGAAATTAATGGTGAAGGGGTGTTCACTTATGTCCTGTCGGCCTGCTTCAAAGTCATAACCCATCCATTTCAGCATATCAAGGCCTGTTTGCCATTGCAGCTCTTTATTAAAATGCTGGTGCAGGAAACTGTCGTTTACCTGTTCGCTTTCGTTGATGTTGTTAATGATATTCAGCAACTCCGTCTTCAACGATTCAAACAATGCGTCGGTAGTTTGAACATTTAAACCACGGTCGTAATCGTTCATCAAAGCATCATAAGGATGTTTTTCATATCCTAACAAATCTGCCTCTTGCTTTTTCAGATCGATGATTTCCCGCAGCGGCTGTTGAAATGCATTAAAATTATTTTCCTTTCTTGCCTGAATCCAGGAATGAAAACTCTTATTAACGGCCTCACTCATTTTTCTTACAAAACGGGAAGGCAGTTTCCTGCTCTTTTCATAATCATATTGGCTCAAAGCCACATTCTGCTTTTGCCTTTCATCAAGGCCTACTGCATCTTGCAATGCCATCAACAGGTCGCCTGTTACCTGGCTGGTAAATTCTTCATGAGCAACTTCACTAAGAGTTGCCACCTGCCTGCCCCTTACTAACGCTCCCTTTGAAGGCATATAGGTTTCCTGGTCCCATTGTAGCACGGCAGCAGCATATTTAATATCTGCAATTCTTTGCAGGCGCTCTTTGTATTGCTGGTAAAGATCAGGAGAAGACATGATGCTTATATTTTTTAGAACCGGCATATTTGCTTTTGAAGACAACCAATTTTGCCGGCTTATATTTTAGGTTAACTTTATCGGAGTAAAAATAATGGAATGCAAATAACTGAACTAATAAAGCATCTCGAAAAAATAGCACCACCCTCTTTGCAGGAAGGTTATGATAATGCCGGCCTGATAACCGGGCAAGCATCCTGGGAATGCACCGGTGCCATCATTGCCCTGGATGCCACCGAAGATGTTATACAGGAAGCAATAGAAAAAAACTGTAACCTGGTGATTGCCCACCACCCTATTATTTTTAAAGGGCTTAAAAAAATTAACGGTGCTAATTATGTAGAAAAAGCCATCATCACAGCTATAAAGCATGATGTGGCCATTTATGCTATACATACCAACCTTGATAATGTAATTGATGGCGTTAACGGTAAAATTGCAGATTTGTTGGGGCTGGTGAACCGCCAAATACTCGTACCTAAAGCGGGCCTGTTGCAGAAGTTAGTGGTATTTGTGCCAACAGAACATAAGGAGGGGCTTATGGATGCATTGTTTGCTGCCGGCGCCGGAGATATTGGCAATTATACCGAATGCAGTTTTAGCGGAGCCGGGGAAGGCAGCTTTAAAGCTGGACCGGGTACAGATCCATTTGTTGGGAATATAGGGCAGCGGCACCTGGAAACCGAAAACCGGCTGGAAGTGATCTTTCCTGCCTGGCGGCAGCGGCAGGTGCTGGCCGCCATGCATCAGCATCACCCTTACGAGGAAGTGGCGCATGATATTTACAATCTTGATAATGCTTATCAACAAACAGGCAGCGGTTTAATGGGTTTGCTTGAAACCGCAGCACCCGAAGAAGAAGTCTTAGCCAAACTGCAGCATATATTCAACATTCCTGTAATAAAACACACGGCTTTATTAGGAAAGCCCATTAAAAAAATTGCGCTTTGCGGGGGCGCTGGCAGTTTCCTTACGGCTGCTGCAATCCGCTCCGGTGCTGATATGTACATTACCTCAGACATTAAATACCATGAATTTTTTGATGCTGAAGGCATGATATTGCTGGCCGATATTGGGCACTATGAGAGCGAACAGCATACTATAACACTATTATTTGATATTTTGACTGAAAATTTCCCTAACTTTGCCGTCCTTAAAACGGGTGTGCAAACTAACCCTGTCCGCTATTTTAGCCGTTCTGCCCAGTAGGGCAAGTAACGAAAGAAAGTACCGCAGGCAGCCAAACGATACCCGTAAACAATTAATAAATAAAAATTTATATGGCTGTAAAAGAATTCTCTGTAGAAGAAAAATTAACTTCCCTGGTACGCTTACAAAAAATTGACAGCAAGCTGGATGAAATCCAGATCCTGAAAGGTGAATTACCAATGGAAGTGAAAGACCTTGAAGATGAAATTGAAGGACTGCATGCCCGCCAAACAAGAGTGGAAGAAGAGATCAATGGTATTTCGGAATTCATTGACCAGAAGAAAGCCTCTATTAAAGAAGCCCAGGAGCTGATAAAGAAATATGAGAAGCAAAGTGAAAATGTAAAGAACAACCGTGAGTTTGAAGCTATCAACAAAGAAATTGAAATGCAGCAATTGGAGGAGAAATTATGTGAGAAGCACATAAAGGACGCCACCGAAGAAATTGCTGAAAAAGCCAAGCAACTTGAATTTGCCAAAAAAGCAGTAGCTACCAAAGAAGCTAACCTTAGCGGTAAAAAATCTGAGTTAGAAAAGATCATTTCAGAAAATGAAAAAGAAGAAAAGCATTTTACCAAAGACGCAGCAGCAGCAAGAAATGATGTGGAAGAGCGTTTAATAATGAGCTACGACCGAATCCGCAAGAATTATCGGAATGGACTGGCGGTAGTGCCTGTTGAAGGGATAGCTGCGGAGGATGTTTCCATGCAATACCACCACAAAAACAAAGCGAGATAAAACTGCGCAAGAAAGTAATGGTTTGCGAAAACTGTGGTCGCATCCTTGTGGATGCAGAACTAAATGATGCAGTAGAAGCTAAATAATTATAATAGTTGATTTAATTGAGCCGGTAATTTACTTACCGGCTTTTTTATTATTTATACCTCAATTGCCTTGCGGAAGAATATTGCAAATTCCTCTTATTGTTGTAACAAACAATTGGATTCACCTGCCTACTGCAACTATCTCCTTCGTTTCTTTTTCTTTTTTTCAGGGTATAATTTTTCCGCTTTAGCCAACAGGCCTAGAAATTGGTTTTGCAAGAAATTGTCTTTATTTGCCACAGCATTTGCCACATTAATCACCAGTTTCCAGGGCGTGTTAGCTATGTACCGTGACTGCTTCAATTTAAGGGCAAACATGGTAACGGCTGTTGCAAACTTTAGATCAGTATGAATACTATCGAAGGGCAGGAAATTATTCTTTACCTGATACCCCATAAACTTTGAAGAGGTATCGTTACAAAGGCTGTAGCGAAGCCTTAGTGAGGCTATATCTTCGGCTACCATCACTTTGGTCGTAAACAGGTTTTGATCTGTAGGCACAATCTGAAAAATAGCCAGCGTGCTGTTTCCGCTACCTATTTCCCCACCTTCCATGTCATTACTTGGGTCTGCTATGGCTTCCCGTTTATTATCGAAACCCACCAAACGATATTCCTTTACCATTGCCGGGTTAAACCTGATGTTCATAAAAACATCGTCAGCCACGGCATAAAAAGTTTGCGTTAATTCTTTTACCAATACTTTTTCTGCTTCATTAATATCATCCAGGTAGGCATAATTACCATTGCCTTTTTTTGCTAACACTTGTAACTTGGAGTCTTTAAAATTACCCATTCCAACACCGAGGCAGGTAAGGTACACACCAGTCTGCCGCATTTTAGTTACCAGCTCATCCAGGGCTTTTTCAGATGTTTCGCCTACATTAAAATCACCGTCGGTAGCAAGGATTACTCTGTTATTACCTCCTTTAATAAAGGTACTTTCTGCAAGCTTATACGCTGTCCTGATGGCCGATGCGCCGGGGGTATCGCCTGCCGCGGTGAGCTCTTCTATGGAAGCAATGATCTTTTCTTTATAAGCACCGGAAGTGGGCTGCAGCCAGATGCCAACTGTTCCACCATACATCACTATCGAGACGGTATCAATGGCCCGCAGGTTCTTTACAAAGCTTTGGAAAGCCGCCTTCAGCAATGGCAGCCTGTTGGGCATATCCATACTGCCAGATACATCTACCAGGAACACAAAATTACCGGGCGGTATCTTGTCCAGGTCCAGCTTCTTTGCATTGATGTTTACAAACAGTAGCTGCTCCTTTTCATTCCATGGGCTGTTGGTTAGTTGAGCGTTGATGTTAAATAATTCTCCCTTTGCAGGCTCCTGGTAATGCAGGTTAAAGTAGTTGATAAGCTCTTCTATCCTTACCGCATCGGGAGGTACTGTGCTACCCATATTTAAAAAACGGCGCACATTGCTGTAAGATGCTTTATTAACATTGAGAGAAAAACCTGTGTTGGGATATTTATCGGCAATTATAAACTCATTCTCTATTAACTGAAAATAAGTTTCATCTCCTATGAACCAGTTAAACTTAGATGATTCCTTAAAATCTTTGGTAACGGAAACAAGTTTTTGTTTGTTCTTTGTTACCCGGTCTGGCGATATCTTCATCACCACATTTTGCCACAGGTCTGTTTTTACCCTGATAGCTTTCGGGTCATATCCATCTAAAGTGAAAGTGAGCGAATCATAAAGATTCAGAACGGTAAAACCGAAGCTTCCCTGCGCTCCCGTTTGGTAAATGGCACGGGCAGAATGCACAAAAATTTTTACATTACTAAGGTAATTGCCTTTTTCATCCTTTACCTCACCACGAAGGTAGTATTGGCCAAAGGCGGGTACTATCAGGAGCAGGGTAAAACAATATATGGCAATTTTTTTCAAGCAAAAAGTATGTGGTTTAATCATCAAATATATGAAACAACCCGACCATATATAAATGTACGTTAGTCTTCCTCCAGGCGATAAATCTCTTTAAGGTTGCGGGCCAGCCCATCATAATCCAGGCCGTAGCCTAGTAAAAATTTGTTGGGCACATTAAACCCAAGGTAATCAATTTTTATGGGGTATTGCAATGCATCCGGTTTGTGCAGCAGGGCTACAATTTTAAGGGAGGCAGGACGCTGGTCTTCCAGCTGCGGTAAAAAGGCGCTGAGCGTTTTGCCCGTATCCACGATATCTTCCAGTACAATCAGGTGTCGTTCTTTTAAAGACTCATCTAAGCCGATGGATGTTATTACATTACCGGTGCTCTTGGTTCCTTTGTAAGAGGCCAGCTTTATAAAACACACTTCAGGTTCACAATCAAGTTCTTTAAACAGGTCTGATGCAAACATAAAAGAGCCGTTTAGTATCGCAATAAATAGTGGATTTTTGCCGGCATAATCCCTATTGATTTCTGATGCAATTCTCTTAACCTGTACATCAATTTCCGCTACACTTAAATAAGGAACAAACTTTTTATCTTTTACCTGGATGAGCGACATAGTTTTTATTTAGCAATTATCAACTGTTGGCCTAACCTTATATCGTTACTACCCAGGTTATTCCACAGCCTGAGCTCATCTACGGTAACGTTGTATTTTTTTGCGATGCTGTATAAGCCTTCTTTTGCCTGCACTTCATGCATCCTGTTTTCGGGCTGAACGGGAGATGTATTACTCACTTGCACACCAGGCCTGAGTGCTACTTTTGTACCTTTTTGCACGCTGCCATTTTTTGGCATATTGTTGTACGACGCCAAGGACTCCAACTGCACTCCATTGTTTTGCGAAATATCGAACAAGCTTTCATCCTGTAGCGCTTCGTATACATCCCGGTTTCCTTCTTTCGGTTTTTTCTCCAGGTAAATCCATTGATCTTCTTTTACAATGCCGTCTGCTTCCAGATCATTATATTCTAATAGTTTGGCGAGCGGAACATCGTTTTCGGTGGCAACAGCCAACAAAGAAGTACCGTTAAATACCATCACCGCCTTCAGGTTATTGAAGTATTGATTATTCTTATTTTTCTTTCCTGAAAACAATTTTTTGAAAACATTCTTATCCTTATTAGTGGATGCTTCTTCCGTGGAAACGACTGAAGTTCCGGTTTTTACTGTTTTTGAAACAGTTTCAGTCGTGGAACCCATCGCTGGTTCTTTTGAAAGCCGGGCAGTTACAGGTGAATTATATTGCTGCAGGTTGTACTTTTCAATATTACTGATCAATATCTGTGGGTAACGTGGATTGGTAGCATAGCCCGCTCTCTTTAAACCATAGGCCCAACCTTTATAATCAGTAGAAGCCAGATTAAACAAAGATGCATAACGAGGGCTGGTGTTTAGGTAATCGCTATGGTCCCGGTAGCTTTCCTCTGCAGATGCATATTTTCTGAAACACTCATCCGGTGCATCATCTGTATGCGTTACACTCGGGCCCGTCCAGGTGCTTTTACATTTAATGCCAAAATGGTTGTTTGATCTTTTTACCAGATCGCTGTTTCCGCTTTCTGTTTCCAGTATACCTTGTGCAAGGATGATGGAAGCAGGTACGCCGAGGCGGTTCATCTGCGCAATTGCAGCATCTTTATACGTTTCAATATACTCATCTACCGACATCCTTTGTGCATGGAGGTTTACAGCAATGAATAATGTAACAATTGCCAGAATTGTTCTTTTCATTTTTATTGAATTTTCTTAATTAAAATTAAACCGTCTCTTACGGTAAGCATCACCTGTTCTACTCTTTCATCGTTTTGTACGTGCTGGTTAAATGCATGTATAGCTTTTGCATTTTTTCCTTTGATAGTTGTCTCCAGCACTTCGCCATGGAACAACACATTATCTGCAATGATCCATCCACCAGGATTTAAACGAGGTAAAGTTAATTCGTAATAGTTAATATAATTCACTTTATCTGCATCAATAAACACCAGGTCCCATTGTTCATCAAGCGAGGGAATGAGATCAAGTGCATTACCTAAGTGCAACGAGATGTTGGGCGCAAGACCCGATTCATTAAAATATTGTTGAGCTATGGCTGCATCTGCTTCCCGAAGTTCTATTGTATGCAGCATGCCACCTGTTTTCATTCCCATTGCAATACATAACGCACTAAAGCCAGTAAAAGTGCCCACCTCAAGCACTTTCAGCGGTTGCAGCATCTGGCTAAAAGCCATTAACAGGCGACCCTGCACGTGCCCGCTCAACATATGCGATTGCGGATGATTGGCATAAGTATCATTTGCAATACGCTGTAACAAGTTGTTTAACGGCGTGGTAAAACCACTTACATATGCATCTGCTTTTTCATCAATCAACTCCATAAAATATTTTATATGGTTGATGGTTTTTTAGAAATAATTAACAAGCCAATGATGGTAAATAACCCGTTGATGAGCAACAATTCCAATCCTATCTGGAAATCGCCGAAAATAGCGGCCTGGAATTTATCTAATAAGAAACATAATACCGGCGATAATAAACACACTAAGGGTACCAGTTTGTCATTCACTGATCTTTTTGAAATGATACCAAATGTAAACAAACCGAGGAGCGGACCATAAGTATAAGCAGCCACTTTTAAAATAACGCCAATCATGCTGGAGTTATTCACCCAGTAAAATACCATAACAAAAACCAAGAAAATTACGGCTACTGTAAGATGTGTTCGTTGCCTGATCTTTTTCTTCTGACTTTCAGTCCAGTCATCCCTTCTTTTCATACCCAGTATATCAATACAGAAAGAAGAGGTAAGCGCAGTAATAGCACCATCGGCGCTTGGGAACAAAGCAGATATTAAAGCGATGATAAATATTATTGACACAACCTGTGGCATGTGTCCCAACGCAAGATCGGGAAATAATTTATCGCCTACAGAGTTTACACCCAACTGCTCACCATATAAATGAAGCAAGCCACCAAGGAAAAGGAATAACATAATAACACCCATCATGATAAACGAAAGGGTGATGATATTTTTTTGCGAATCCTTCAATCTTTTTACCGAAATGGTCTTTTGCATCATTTCCTGGTCCATACCGGTCATGGTGATGGTGATAAAGGCACCCGCCAATATTTGTTTCAGGAAAAATAATTTACTGTTGGGATCGGTAAAAAATATTTTTGAATAGCCCTTGTTATCCATGGCCGTCAAGGCTTCGCCAAAACTAAGGTCCATGGTATTAAGAATATACAGCACACATACCACTAGCCCGGAAAGCATAAAAGTGGTTTGTAATGTATCGGTAAAAACAATTGTTTTTACACCACCCTCGTAGGTGTATAATAAGATCATGATCAAAATGATGACAGTAGTAAGCCAGAAGGGCACACCCATTGATGAAAGGATAGCGTCTTGCAAAATCTTAACCACCAGATACAACCGGGCAGTTGCACCAAGGGTACGGGATAAGATAAAAAAAGATGCGCCTGTCTTATAGGAAGCATACCCTAGTCTCTCTTGAAGATAGGTATAGATAGATGTTAGATTTAACCGATAGTACAGCGGTAACAGTATCAACGCTACTGCAAAATATCCCAGCAGGTAACCAATCACCACCTGGAAATAAGCAAAGGATTCATTACCTACACCACCAGGCACACTCACAAATGTTACACCCGATAAAGATGTACCCACCATACCAAATGCTACCAGCATCCAGTTAGAATTTTTATTCCCGATAAAAAAAGATTCGTTATTGGCATTCCT
This sequence comes from Chitinophagales bacterium, assembly GCA_038256495.1. Taxonomy (GTDB): domain Bacteria; phylum Bacteroidota; class Bacteroidia; order Chitinophagales; family Chitinophagaceae; genus Ferruginibacter. The sequence goes on along the minus strand of JBBSKH010000008.1, from coordinate 14,603 downwards.
GCTGGTGTACCAGGCAACTAATAATAATAACAGGAAATAACCAATTACAAAGGCAAGCAAAACTGTTGGAGACATATTGGGTTGTTTACTTAAAAATAAAGTTGAAAATAGAGAAAAACTTTGTGTCTTTGCACAAAAGAAATTAAAAATTATATGAGCATTCAATCCATTGCGGTTTTCTGCGGCAGCAAAACAGGTAACAATCCTTTGTTTGAGGAACACACCCGTAAGTTGGGTAGCCTGCTGGCGCAGCACCATACCACCGTAATTTATGGTGGAGGAAATAAAGGCCTGATGGCGGCTGTGGCCAATGCCGCATTAAAGGAAGGTGGAAAAGTAATTGGCATTATACCAAAGGTGCTGAGCGAATGGGAGCACCAGCACAACGGGCTTACAGAGCTGCACATTGTAGAAACGATGCACTTAAGAAAACAGATGTTGTATGAAAAATGCGATGCGGCCATCATCCTGCCCGGCGGCTATGGCACTTTAGATGAAGTGTTCGAAATGCTTACCTGGAATCAATTGAGCATACACAACAAGAGAATCTTCTTTCTTAATACAGATGGTTTTTACAAGCACCTTGTAGCGCACATTAAAATGATGATGGAGGAAAATTTTTTATACGGTAATCCTGATGAAAAGATGACTGTATTGAACCACCCGGACGAATTAACAAAATACCTTTAACGCCTGCTACCCTGGAACAATGCTATGTTGAACCCAGCACGAATCACCGGCACAGCCCTGTTCAACCGGTCTTTGTAAGGCGAATTCGCTGCATTGGCAACATCCCATAATATGGAAATGTAATAAAATGATTTATTGTACTCGCTTCTGCCGCTGGCAAAACCACCTCCTACCAGCAGGCTATGTGCATCTACAGAACCTTTTTCGCTGCTTATGCCGGAGTTTGGCGGAGGAATATATTTAAAATTTATGATGTTGAATTCGTACTGTGCCTGGGCGAACAGGAATTTCACAGGAAATACTCTTACAAAAGCGCCAGGGCTGAAGTTGGTCTGGCGGAGCTTGTCATTTGAATTGAAGTTGCTGACATCTCTTTGCGAAAGATAATTTACGCCAAATGATGCCGCCACGTCAAGGTACTTATTTATACTGTACCCAAAAAAAGGACTGATGCCTAGCGACGTTAAATTGTTTCCAAAAGAAACATTTAGTGTTCCGCCTGTAAAAAGATTTTCTTTTTTAAACCCGCTGGTTTTTTCTTCATCTTCCTGCGCTATGGCAGTTTGCAACACCAGGCAAAAGGCCAGCAATAAAGTTATCCTGTTAAGTTTCATTTTTAGCTATTTTGATTTCAGTCAAATATTTTTCCGCTGTTAAGTATGTTGTTCGGATCGAATGTTTTTTTAATGCCCCGCATTAACTGCAATTGTGCATCATTAAACAGGATATCCATGTATTCTTTCTGAATCAGACCCACGCCATGTTCTCCGCTGATGGTACCACCCAGTTTTTTTACCAGTGTAAACAATGCCTTCAAAGCAGGAATCACTTCAGGGTTGTTGAGGCTGTAGATGCTTCCTTCTTTTCTTATACGGATGTGAAGGTTTCCATCACCGGCATGGCCGTAACAAACTGCTTCAAAATTATATTCAAGTCCCAGTTGCTTTACGCCTCTTACCAATGCAGGCAACTCAGCCCTTGGCACCACCGTGTCTTCTTCGATGGTAAAGCCGGCAAGTTTTACCGCTTCGGCTACCCGTCTGCGTAATTTCCAAAGTTCTGCTTTTTGCTGGGCGTCATCTGCAAAGAAAATCTCCCCGCAGTCGAAACCTGCCAGCATATCTGCAATGGCTTCCATCTCGCTCATCAGCGTATCCATGTGGTTGCCGTCTACTTCAATAATCAGGTGCGCTTCAATATCATCACCAATCGGTACTGCTGTGCTATCCACAAACTCACTAACGATCCGCAGGGAATCAATTTCCATCAGCTCTAGTGCACTAGGTGTAAAACCAGCCCTGAATATGGCACTTACCGCTTCGCCTGCTTTCTCCAGGCTTTTAAACGGCACCAGCATCAGCAGGTCGTACTTTGGATGCGGCAGCAGCTTCAAAACAATTTTTGTTACCAACGCAAGGGTACCTTCGCTGCCCACCATTAATTGTGTGAGGTTATAGCCTGTTGAATTTTTCAACACATTGGCGCCGGTCCAAATGATGTCGCCATTGGGTAATACACACTGCAGGTTCAGTACATAATCTCTCACCACACCGTACTTTACGGCTTTTGGCCCACCGCTGTTTTCTGCAATATTGCCTCCTATAAAACAACTACCTCTGCTGCTTGGGTCTGGAGGATAGAACAACCCTTTTTCTTTTACAGCATTCTGCAACACCTCGGTTATTACACCAGGCTCGGTGGTTACCTGAAGGTTCCTTTCGTCAATATCAAAACTGTTCATGCGCTCAAACGACACCAATACTCCACCCAGTTGCGGTAAAGCGCCGCCGCTAAGGCCGGTTCCTGCACCACGGGGAGTAACAGGAATTTTCTGCTCATTGCAGATCTTCATCACTTGGCTCAACTCTTCTGCCGTGCGGGGCTTTATTACAATGTCTGGCAAGAAATGAAGATTCTCCGTTTCATCGTGAGCATATTTGTTCAGGCTCTCTTCATCTGTAAAAACATAGTCATTCCCTAGTATTTCTTTAAATGCCTCAAGGTTATCCAGGAAAGCCGGTTTACAATCAGTTATGGACATATATTTTTTTTGCAAAAGTCGGTAAAAAAATTTCTCTGTTCTAATTCTGTGTATACAAAATTAAAACTGCGGGCATAAGGACTGCCGGCCTGCGCTCTGCGGGTAAAAACCTTTCTTTATTAAAGTGAGCTCACTAGCACCGCGGTATCCGTTAAAATTATTTAAAGAAGAAGTAGTTGCATCGTAACTAAAAGTTAAGCGAAGGTTGTTGTACTCCAACCCCAGCATAGGTATTACAGCATCTTTATAACGGTAGTACGCCCCAAAAATTAATTGCTGTTCTCCTGCTTCGGAAAGATTGTAGTTTGCTATTAACCCGCCGGCAAGTTCTGTAGCCTTAGATTGAATAGAAAAATAAGCATTGGGATTAATGATCACCCGGTCGTTTACTTTCAGTATGGCATTTGCGAAGGCAATATGTCTCATAGGAATAATTCCATTTTCTGATTGATCGTTGAAAAAAGTCTCCCGCGGTTTATTTACATGATGAATAGAATAGCCAGCGTTTATGTAAACATTTTCACTTGGGAAGTAAGCATAGTTCATACCTACCTGCATATCAAAATAACTCGTGCTGGTATTGTTTAGGATGGCTGCCGTAGGCATATTACCATCAAAGAATTTTCCATCAAACTGGTCTGGGAATTTTAGTGTGCTTGGATCAATTCGTTTATTGGCCCAACCCAGGTTAAAGCCTGCACTTAACAAACTACTGTTGCCCAGCATCTGGTGGTAGGCAACAGAACCGTACACTTTTGTAGACCTTAAACTTCCGCTTCCGGCTACATCGCTCAATACCACTCCGCCGAGTCCTAACCACCCATTCTCCAGCCTATCCCGGAAAACTTGTGCATCACCAAATATGCTCATCGTTTTGTAGGGAACGGTCATAATGGAACTCCACTGGTTGCGGTAATGTGCGCCAATGCGATAATCAGCGTCTGGTATAAAACCAGTATTGGCTGGGTTGGTTGTTAATGGCGAGTTGAAAAACTGCGAAAAATGGAGATCCTGGGCAAAACCTGCTCCCAGCAGGAATATGCCGCAAATGGTAAGTACTATTTTTCTTTGTGTTTTCATCTGAACCTCCTTTTATTTTTTAGCGGAGAAGTGTAATATCTCCGGTCTTTTTTAATTTTTTGCCATCGGTAAATTCTACATCCAACGTATATGCGTAAACGTCCATTGGCTGAAGCTTTCCCTTGAATGTGCCATCCCAACCAAACTTCTTACTGGTACTCTGGAATACCAGCAGCCCCTGCCTGTTGTAAATGCGCCAGATCATATTCTTCAACCCAAACCCTTCTACCCTTATTTCGGCATTTCGCCCCGGTTGCCCTGGCGTAAATGCATTGGGTACATCCAGTAATGAAACAATTATTACATTCACATCAAGATTGAATGTATCGGTACAGTCAAAATTATTGTATGCAATCAATTGGGCGTTGTACGTATTTGTTGCCTCGTATTGGTGGCTGGGATTCGGGTCGGTGGAGCTAGTACCATCGCCAAAATTCCACAGGTAACGAACCGCACCGGTCGACAAATTTGTAAACTGCACCGGCGTATTTTCTATGGGTGGATTAGGCGCCCATGTAAAGTTGGCCTGCGGCTTGGGCGATACCGTAATAGTGAAATATGCTGACGTATCTGTCCTGTTACAGGTGCTGGTATCATTGGCTATCAGCCTTGCTCTATATACACCAGGAACGGTATATACATGTATTGGCGATGATTGCGTTGAAGTAGATCCATCTCCAAAATCCCAAATAAAGTCTGTTCCTGCCAGCGAGGTATTATCGAATACTGCTGTGTAGGGCACACATCCGGCAGCAGGAGTATTAAACTGTGCTTTCACCAAAGGATTTAATCTTACTTCTCTTACAATAGAATCAGGGGAATTACAGAAGCTGGTGTCATAAATAATCAGCTTTACCTGGTATGTTCCCGGAGCCGCATAGGAATGCACTCTTGGCGGGTTGAATCCTGCTGTATCTCTTGGTGACCCGTCACCATAATCCCATATAAAAGTTTTGGGACCAAAACTGCCAAAACTACTGGTGCTCGTGTTCGTGTATTGCATGGTGAGGCTTTGGCAGGGAGGTAATTTTGCAAATACAAAATCAAGGTTAGCAATATTATCGCCTACCCGGATATTTACAAAAGAAGTATCCCTCACATTACAGGTACTGCTGTCTTCTGCAATCAGCATTACCAGGTAATTACCTACTGTTACAAACGTATGAGAAATGGTATCAGCAGTAGAGACCACCGGCGGCGTACCATCGCCAAAATTCCAGTAATATTTTTTTCCTTTTAGAAGAGTATCACTAAATATTACTGTAAGCGGCACACACCCGATGGTATCATAAGGCACAGCATTTATAGATGCACGTACACCGGCACTTACGCCAGCAAAGTTCATGTCTATCTTTACGGCTGCTTGATTACAGCCAGAAATGCCAGTACCATTTGCACCTGACCATGAACCCGGGGTTGTTGGAAAAATTGCAGCACCACTGCAATTAGCGCAGATAGCCTGGTATATCACGCCGTTCTCATCAAACCTGCTGGTGCCGCCATCCACATGATCTCCCACCCCGCCATTTTGCCCGAAGAAAGAGCCGAACAACTGGCTGTTGGCATTTTTTTCCAGCACGAAAAAGTAAAAATCTCTTCCATCGGGGGCTGGTAAGCCCGGAAGTGGATTTCGCAATGGCATTCCCGTAGTGTTACTTGTGGTATAATTGAAACTGTTGTTAATACCGCCTCCCCAGCCTGATACATACACGTTTTCACAGCGATCAACCAGGAAGGCTATGGGCGAAATATTAGGCACCGGGCTGTTGGTTCCAAAAACCGTTGAATAAACATAGGCAGAAAGGTCTGGCTGAAGCTTGCTAATAAATTGCTTGGCATTGTTGCCGCCAAATACATCGCTATAGGCAGCATTTAATACCGGCCAGTTACCGGTACTGGTACCCATTACGTAAGGAAAGCCCATCCTATCGAATTTCAAACCATACACCAGGTCAACACCGCTGGTACCAAGGTAACTGGTTCTTATGATAGCACTACCATTCGGGGTAAGTTCTGTAATAAACCCATCGGGACTCGAACCTCCGTTAAGGGTGGGGCCAATTACACCGGTTTTGTTACCTGGCAGGTTGGCACTTTCGGTGGCTCCAGCCACATATAGATTGCCGGTTGAAGGATTTAAACTGGTAACAAAACAAGCATCGTTGCCTGCACCACCAAAAAATGTACTAAAGAAAACTGTAGAGAGGGCAGGATTTAATTTCATGATGACCCCATCCTGTAAACCACCTCCAAAAGTTCCTTGCACCGCATTCAAAACCGGGAAGTCACTTGACTGTGTGCAGGAAACGAGAAAGACATCGCCTGCAGGGTCAAGAATGACTTCACTACGGGCATCATCTCCATAATTCCTGGTGAGGCTGGTGGCTGAAGGTGCAATATTTGGATATTTGCTTTTTATATTTACGCCATCGGCACCAGCGCCGCCAATTTTTACAGAACCTATCAGTGCCGTACCTGTTGCATTTAATTTTGAAATTACAATATCGAAGCCTGCACCGCTTGCCAAAGGTGCTGAACGTATAGGATAATTTGGTGAGTTACTCCTGCCGGCAATAATGAGGTTACCCTGTGCATCAGCTATCATACTATGCGGCTGCTCGTTACCGGTGCCGCCAAGGTAAGTAGCATATAACCTGCTGCCACCATTGGCACTAAATTTAAAAATGGCCATGTCATAACCCCCGTTAGGACCTTCCGGAAAGCCTCCACTGAATGTTTGCTGATAAGCACCCGGAGATACCCGGTAGCCGGTACCGAATGCAATGCCACCTGCGTAAAAACTGCCGTCCGGGCCGGGTGTTGCGGTGTAGCCCCAGTTATCGGCAGTACTGCCGGTAAAGGTTGAAAAAACAATCGACGGATCAATAACCAGTGTTTCGTTCCTGTTATAGCTGCCGGTTTTAAAGGTCACCACTTTGTTGCGTACCACAAATTTACAATCTACCTCCTGCCGTTTGCCTGAGCCCGATTGGTAACTGTAAGGATACATTTCGTTCACATCGCCTACGGATGTTTTAATAAGCAGCCCACGATCTTTGGTCACTACATCGTTTACGCCGTCGTACTGCATAGCGATAAAATCGGGGTTACCGCCGGGATGCACGATAAAATCATATTTCAATTTTCCGCCATCGCTATAATAGCGTATATCAATGTTGGGATAAATATTTCGATAGGTAACCGCAGTAAACACTTTACAGTCAGAGGCCCATTTAGTAGAATCGTTGCCAAGAAAATAGTTGTTGTGTGTGGGAAGCATTTTATCCGGCTCTGCCACTATTCCTTTTTGGGCGCCGAGAAATTTTACTTTGTATGCTACCGAATTAATAATGATGGTATCAGATGGGGTTTCTGTATTAGGATGTTTACCCTGTAAGATATTAGTAGTTTGCAGCTCGGGTTCTCCATGTATGGCCCGGGCCAGTCGCTGCACGTCTTCGGCCTTCTTTAAAACAACAGTAAAGCCTTTGTTCTGCAGGAAGAAAGCGCCCGTTTTAAAATCTCCCTGGTAATCTACTTCAGGGTGCCATTGTCCTTTGTTCTCAACAAATTCCATCTGTGCTTTTACAGCAACAGGCGCAACCGTTACCATAAAACTGGCAAGGAGGTAAGTGAATATAGTGGTAAATTTTCTCAAGAAATTTTTATTACAATTTAGTTATTAAATACGTAACTATCAACTTCTTCGTTGTATGATTTCAGGGTATTTATATAGGATTTAACGTATTATAAAAAGAATTTACGCAATTTTTCCCCAACCCGTTTTATGTTTTTGCTGCTGCAGGTACAACTTTACCATGGCATGCTGCGGCAAGGAGAGGTCCGCATCAGCTTCAAGAATACGTTCTACTTCGCTCCTCGCCACCTCCAGCATGGCTTTGTCTAAGACGATGCTTGCCAGTTTAAAGTTTAAGGCACCGCTTTGGCGGGTTCCTTCTATTTCTCCCGGGCCCCTTATCTCAAGGTCCTTTTCTGCAATCTTGAAGCCGTCGTTAGTAGCTACCATTATCTGCATTCTTTCCCTTGCATCGTTTGATAATTTTTTTCCGGAAAGCAAAATGCAATAACTTTTTTCGGCGCCACGCCCCACCCTGCCTCTTAGCTGGTGCAATTGAGAAAGACCAAACTTCTCTGCACTTTCAATAACCATTACAGAAGCGTTGGGCACGTTTACGCCTACTTCAATAACAGTAGTGCTAACCATAATGTTTGTATCGCCGCTTACAAACCGCTGCATGTTATTTGCTTTCATAACAGCATCCTGCCGGCCATGAACCATGCTGATGAGGTATTTGGGCTCCGGAAAAAAAGATTTTACTTCTTCGTAGCCCTTCATCAGGTTTTCATAATCTACTTTACTGCTTTCTTCTATCAAAGGGTAAATAATATAGGCCTGTCTGCCTGCCTGTACTTCTTCTTTTATAAAATCCATAACCTGCGGCCTTGCCGATTCATTGCGGTGGATAGTGCTGATGGGTTTTCTGCCAGGGGGCAATTCATCCATTACGCTATAATCAAGATCTCCGTAGGCTGTAAGCGCTAAAGTACGGGGGATGGGCGTGGCCGTCATCACCAGCACATGCGGCGGTATGCTGTTCTTTTTCCACAACTGGGCCCTTTGCGCCACCCCAAATTTGTGTTGCTCATCTATTACTGCGAAGCCCAGGTTCTTAAAAGCAACTTTATCTTCAATAACAGCGTGTGTGCCTAACAGTATATGAATGGTTCCATCAACACAACCTTCCAGGATCATCCTGCGCTGCTTTGCTTTGGTAGATCCCGTGAGTATCTGGACATTTACCGGCAGTTCTTTCAGCATTTCAGTTATGCCAATAAAATGTTGCCGGGCCAAAATTTCCGTCGGCGCCATCAGCACACTCTGGAAACCATTGTCGGCTGCAATGAGCATACTTAGCAAAGCTACCATGGTTTTGCCGCTGCCTACATCGCCTTGCAAAAGGCGGTTCATTTGTCTGCCGGTGCCGGCATCTTTCCTAATCTCTTTTAACACCCGCTTCTGGGCGCCGGTTAATTCAAACGGCAAATTGTTTTTATAAAAATTATTGAAATAATCACCCACTTTGTCAAATAGCCAACCTTTACTAAAACGGTGTCGCTGTTGTTTTATCAGGTTGATGCGTAGCTGTGCAAAAAAAAGTTCTTCAAACTTAAGCCGCCTGAGGGCCTGCTCATAATAGGGTATGCTGGCAGGAAAATGAATTTGTTTGTACGCATCGTATCTGCCCATCAATTTGTACTGGGTAACCAGGTGAGCTGGTAAATTTTCAGGAAGATCTTTAGCGGTGATCTTCTGCAAAAGTTCAGCAGTAAATTTTGCCAATGAAGCACCATTCAGGCCACGGGCTTTTAATTTTTCGGTAGAAGGATAAATTGGTTCAAGGTGTTCTTTACCGCCTGCCTTTTGCTGTGTGTAAGGTTCAAAATCAGGATGGGCAATTTGCGGGCTGCCCATAAAAAAACCGAGCCTGCCAAACACGAGGTAACTGTGGCCCGGCATCATGGCTTTTTGCACCCAGTTAATTCCCTGGAACCATACCAATTCTATAATGCCGGTGTTGTCTTTCAATTTCCCGATCAAACGCCTTGCCCTGCCCTCTCCCATCGTATCAAGGCTTAGGAGGGTGCCTGCTACATATGCATATTCATCCTGCGGACGCAACGTGGCCACCTGATCCACATTGGTCTTATCAATATGCCGCAGCGGATAGTGTTCCAGCAGATCCTTAAAATTATGTATGCTTAATTCTTTGCGCAGCATTTCGCCACGCTGGGCTGTAATACCGGTAAGGTATTCTACAGGGCTGGCCAATATGGAGATCGGGGTGCTGATACGTTACTTTTTTTTACAAAGATATTTCATCCCTGAAAAAACTAATGATGCCGCTTTCCGCCCTTGCTATAAAATTTATTGTTATTGCGTGGCCTCATACCGGCACTTGCAGATGGGGTGTATGCTGGCTGTGCGCCAAGAGATTCCGGCACTTCCATTTTACTCACTTCTTTACCTATCAGTTGCTCAATAGCATGAAACTTCCGTTGCTCTTTTACACTTATTAATGTAAATGCGGTTCCATCGGCTTCTGCCCTTGCAGTACGGCCAATGCGGTGAACATAATCTTCGCCATCATGCGGCACATCAAAATTTATTACCAGGTCAATATTGTCAATGTCTATACCACGGCTCAAAATATCTGTGGCAACCAGCACGGGCAACCTGCCACTCTTGTATTGCATTAAAATATCTTCCCGACTTGTCTGTTCAAGGTCGCTATGAATTTCACCAGCATTTATGCCGCTTCTTTTCAGATCACGGGTTAGTTGCTTTACACTTAGTTTACTACTGCAGAAAATCAATACTGTTTTGAAATTGTTCTTTTTCAGCAGGTGTAGTATCAGCGGATTTTTTTGGGGCTCGTACACCAGGAATGCCTGTTGTACGATCTTTTCCGGTGGCTTGCTGATGGATATATTTATTTCTTCCGGTTCGTGGAGTATTTTCTTTGCCAGCGACCTGATCTTAGGCGGCATGGTTGCTGAGAATAATAAATTCTGCCGCTGTTTTGGCAGGTGAGAAATGATAAACATGATGTCATCGAAGAAGCCCATATCCAGCATCCTGTCGGCTTCATCCAGTACCAGGTATTTAAGATCGTCAAGTTTTACATAACCCATCTTAATATGGCTCATCATTTTGCCAGGCGTGCAAACCACAAAATCGGCTCCCATACTTAGGGCCTTTTTTTCCTGCACAAATGCGCTGCCATCGCCACCACCATATACTGCTATAGAACTTACGGAAGTGAAGTAGGAAAGCCCTTCCAGGTGCTGCACAATCTGCACAGCCAGTTCCCTGGTAGGCACAATGATAAGCGATGTGATACCTTTACCACTACCCGGGTTAGTAAGCATGTTATGAATAAGCGGCAGCAGGAAAGCAGCCGTTTTACCGGTACCAGTTTGTGCCGAAGCAATAATATCCTTTCCCTGTAAAATAAGGGGGATCACCTGTTCCTGAACCGGGGTTGCATCTTCGTAATTAGAGGCTTCAATGCCTTCCATCAATCTTTCGTCGAAACCAAAATCTGTAAACTTCAAAATATTATCGTTGAGTTATTTTGATTAAAGATAGATTGAAACGGCCAATTATGGACAGCAGGCTGTCGAATTAACTTATTAGCGGCCCGCTTTTCTTATATGAAACAAGCTATTGGCTTCCTTTAATGTATTAATCACAGGGGTTCGTAACCTTGCTTTCGGGAGTGCAGGCCATGTTTGCTATCTTTGCATTCATTTTAAAAAAGTGCATTATGATTATAAATACGGGGGAAATAAACGAGTTAAAAGTGTTGCGGCAGGTAGATTTTGGTGTATACCTTGATGATGGTGCAGAAGGCATCCTGTTGCCAAAACGTTTTGCTCCCAAAGATATTTCGCCCGGGGATGTGCTAAAAGTTTTTGTTTACCACGATAGTGAGGACCGTTTGATAGCCACCACTCAGCAACCAAAAGGAATGGTTGGGGATATTGTAAAATTGAAGGCAGTAACTGTTACAGAGCAGGGTGCTTTTTTAGACTTCGGTTTAATGAAGGACCTGTTCGTGGCAAAATCTCAGCAAATAACGGGTATGCGCCCCAACGGAGAATACCTGGTGAAGATTTATCGTGATGAACAAACTAATAGAATTGCAGCTACTGAAAGATTTGACAATACATTGAGCAATGATACACTAACAGTTGAAACGCTGGAATTGGTGGATCTGGTGGTGTACCGGCGCACAGACATTGGGTATGTGGTCATCATCAACAAACAACACACAGGCGTTTTACACCACAATGAAATTTACAGGAACATTGGCGTGGGCGACCAGTTTAAAGGTTTTATTAAAAAGATATATCCCGATAACAAGATTGATGTGGCAGCGGGCAAACCCGGTTACCAAAGAGTGGAAGACGAAGCCGGAAAAATTATAAGGCTGTTACAGGAAAACGAAGGTTACCTGCCATATCATGATAAAACCGATCCTGAAACGATCTATGATATATTTGGAATGAGTAAGAAGACTTTTAAGATGACGGTTGGCAACTTGTTTCGCCAAAAGAAAATAACGCTTGAAAAAACCGGCATCAGGCTGAGCAGCTAGCCGGTTTTTCCGTCTGCTATTATTGCTTATTTCTTTTTTGCAGCTTTCTTATGACTATCAGCCTTTGCTTTGCCGGAAGATTTTTTACCAGCCTTGTCCTTCTTGCCTGATTTTTTTTCTTTGTCTTTTCCAGCTGACTTCTTAGCACTTTTCTTGTCCTCCTTCTTACCTGCAGCATCAGTTTTTTTCTTACCAGCCTCCTTCTTGCTGGTTTTCTTTTCCGCTTTCTTATCTTTCTTTGAGGCTTTATCAGCAGAAGCTTTTTCCTTTTTATCAGATTTCTTTTTGGGAACTTTTGCGCCTGCTGCTTTTGCTTCTGAAAGTCCGATGGCTATTGCCTGCTCCGGATCGGCAACCTTTTTGCCAGACTTGCCGCTTTTAAGCTTCCCTTCCTTCATTTCGTGCATTGCTTTTTCTACTTTTTCTTTTGATTTTTTTGAGTGTTTGGCCATAATAATTTTTTTAATGATTTAAAGATAATGGATTTTAATCTTCATATTATTTTTTAGCAAGCTGTAAAGCTGTACTTTTCATTAATAACTAACTACCTTTTATACATGAACCGTGTATGTTGTTTCTTGGTTTACTTATTAATAATTCCCCTGGCGAGTTTCACACAGGACAGCAGCTTAGTAAAGAACCTGACCGGTTTATGGAAGGGTTTCCTGGCTACCGATGAAAAGAAGATAACATACGAATTGGTGATTAATAATGCTGCCGGCAAACTTTCCGGCTATTCCCACACAACCTTTACAGTAAATGGCGAAACCATCGTTTCTGTAAAAAATGTGAATATCAGCTTTCATAAAAACAAAATACTGGTAGAAGACCAGGATTTATTGTTCGACAATTTTACTGATGATGCGCCAAAAAAAATAAGGCAAAATGCCACGCTTATTTATACTGAACAACCCGGAAAGCTGATACTGGATGGTAACTTTGAAACGAAGGTTGCCCGCAACATGCGCCCGGCCAGGGGTAACATTTATCTCGAAAAAAAGCGTAGTAAAAAAGACAGCCGGTTGTTACCAAAACTGCAGGAAATGGACCTTGCTGCAAATCTTTCCTTTTCGCTGCCGGAGGAAGAAATATTAGTGGTAACCGCACCTGTTACTTTGCCGGTAATTGTTGCAACTGAAATACCCATGCTACCAACAAAGTCTTTTACGATAGATAAACCAATACCATCAAAAAAAGTGTCGCTCAACATAACCCGGCTGGCACCTGGCAACGAAATTGCCAAACGCTCTATAGCATTATTAAATGGAAAACAACGCACAGCCGTTGTACCATGGACCTATGCTAGTGCTACAGTTGTAGCCATTGCAAAACCTACAACTCCGGCACCTTCAACAACAGCGGCCTCACAGCCGGAAAAAATAGTTGTACCTAATGCTAACATTGCGAAAACTACTGTGGCAGCTTTACCCAACAACATTGCGGTGGCTCCCATAGTTGATCTTAGTGCCAGAACGATTGAAATAATAGACAGACTGTATATTGAAGCTGACAGCTTAGTGCTTACCCTATATGACAATGGAACGGTAGATGGCGATTCGGTGAGTATTATCATGAACGGAAAAACCATTGTTTCAAAGCAAATGTTAAGCACGGAAGCATTCCGTAAAACGATTTACTTCACGCCTGAAATGGGCGATACGGTGCAACTGGTCATGTATGCTGAAAACCTTGGTTCCCTACCGCCGAATACCGGGTTGCTGATATTGCAATATGATAAACAACGGCGTGAAATAAGGTTCTCCGGCGATCTTAAAACAAATGCAGCCATTACATTAACCCGCCGACGCAAGCAATAAGCTTGCGGTACTACCGGGTAAAACTTCCGGTTAAACCCTCTTGAGAATTGGTACCTACCATAATCCCAAATTCACCAGGCTCTGTAATGAAGTTGCCATCATTGTCGTAAAAGCCCAGTTCTGCATCGGTAAGTACAAAGGAAATATTTTTTGCTTCCCCAGGTAAGAGCATCATCTTTTTAAATCCTTTCAATTCTTTTACCGGCCTGGCTACACTTGCAAATTTATCATGAATGTAAAGCTGCACTACTTCTTCACCTGCTAGTTTGCCTGTATTCTTTACCGTGAGGCTCACTTTAATATTTTTAACATCACTACTGTCTACCACCAGGTTGCTGTAGGCAAAAGAAGTGTAGCTCAACCCAAAACCAAAAGGATACAGGGGACTATTGCTTACGTCACCAAAATGCGACCAGAAAACATCTGGTATAGAGTCCGGTCGTCCTGTGCTTAAATGATTATAGTAAAGCGGTTCCTGGCCCACCGACCTGGGAAAACTCATTGGCAGTTTTCCTGCTGGATTGTAGGCTCCGGTGAGTACAGCAGCAATGGCGTTTCCTGTTTGAGAACCTAGTTGCCATGCTTCTACAATTGTTGGAATATTTTTATCTGCCCAGGTGATAGCCAATGGCCTTCCATTCATTAACACCAGGATAATATTTTTATTCACCTTGTACACTTCTTCCAATAATTCCTGCTGTACGCCAGGGATATCCAGCTTACTCCTGCTGCGCCCTTCACCTGTTTGAAAACCATGTTCTCCCAACACCATTATTACTACAGACGATTTTT
>JBBSKH010000007.1:0-54831 GCA_038256495.1 Chitinophagales bacterium | reverse complement strand
TCATTACTGGTTGGTGTCCCCACCAACCAGTCCCCGCCAACCAGTCCCCCATCCCTGAAGTCGGCTAAAATTTCAAACTCATCAACACCATGTTCATAACCTTGCACTATACTTTTTATCATTTCGGTTGGTGGGGACACCAACCGATAAGGAAGGAACTGTACAAGTTGAATTTTCTTAAACACTGTAGTTAACACGTCTCAAAAATACATTTTAGCTTAAATAGTCTCTTATTGTTTTCTAAGAACAATGGCTGAAAATAAACCAACTAACATACCTTCAATTGAAACAACAATGATATTTTTAATTCCGTAAAAATCATTTGACTTTATGTCATTGCCGGAAATTAAAAACAAAATAATGGCGCCTAATAAAAAGCTTATCAGTCCAACTATTAGAAGGTGCGATAAATATTTTATGTGAAATTTCCATTTTACTAAAACAAACAGCATGTAGCCCACTATTGTAAAAATAAAAGCAAAGTCTAGTAGATATCTCACTGGATAATTGTATTGCCACCTATTTTCACTTTTTATTTCGATTGTATTAATTAAAATAAAATTTCCGAAATAATAAAGAATAAGGAAAACTATCAAACCAAAAATGATCAAAAGTGTGTGTTGTACTATTATTCTCATAAACATCTTATAATTGACTTTATTTCCCTAAATCTCTATAAAGATATTTCTATTTAATCTGCAAGTGGGTATGCTTCAGAATTATATTTACACAGTTTTCTTCAGTTTATCTACTAACAGATATTTATAAAATACCGCCATCAGAATAGAAGATATGAGAAGTACAATTAAGTTTTTAATAACATGCCAATCAAATGCAATCAACATGGGAGATGCGCCTCCGGTTAAAATTAAGTTAACTGCAAATGAAACAAATAATGCACTGATCAACAGGCCGATGATACTTTCAATTCGAAACAATTGTACTATCAAAATCCAAAAAACCATTATTATACCAATAAATGTAAAGTAAAGTTTCATCAGATGTAAGAAAGGAATATGATAGAGGTAATATTGATTAGTTTTATTTATTAAATCACCAGACCACAAAAGACGGTTGCCAAAAGCAACCAATATGGTATGTATAAAACTTACTATAATAAATATGATAAGCATCCGGATTAATTTCTTAATAATTAACATCCTAATAATGTTTTTAATTCGGAAAAAATTATTTTTTTTCTTAAATATCGTTGAACATCAATCCAAAATGGTCTAGCTATATATTGCTTTTGCGAATAAAAAGTCGACTGCCCTCCATTGTTGTTAACAAAAAGATTCATATTATTAGTAACATTTAGCCACAAAGTATCTCCTTGTTTAAAACCATACTGATTAACATTAGCCAAATCGCTTACAAAGTTTGAAGTTCTATCAACTCCCATTATATAAAACGTGAATTCACCCAAGTTTGCATTAGTGTTGTAAATGCCAAATTCTCTATTTCCTGCGACTGGATGATAGCCATCAAATGGGGTTTGTATGGTCGAGAACTTGAAGTAATTATGTTCTGCATTTGAAATATAGGTTTGTTGATAGTCGCACAATATTACTGTACCGTCATCGGAACTGCCAATTGGCCCAGGAATGTGAATATGTGATAAAGCGCCAATGGATTGCGATTTTGGAAGATTCCATTTGTAGCAATCATTTACTTGAGCGCTTAAATTGCAATTAAAACTAACCCCTACTGATGGAGAAATAAATGAATTTACGTTCATTCTAAAATATTCCAAAAATTCTGCGGGAGTCATTTCAATCTGAGTTGATGTATTAATTGGAAATTGAGATATTTGAATAGGGAATAAATCACAATTTACAACTGCACCATAGGCATTCTCCAGCGACAATATATTATAATTATCAACTGGCCACCAGGTATTCGCACTGCGTAGCGAATCTAATCTATCACGAACCGCTTGCCCCGGGGCGAAACCCGCCACTTGTTGATACATTCCACCATAAGTTTGCAAATTTATTAGTGAGAGACTGTCACATGGTTCAAGGGCAAAAGGATTGGCAGCCAATATAGAATCTAATTCCGCAATACGGCTATAGTAGAACCCATTTGCGTCCATATCATCTTCCGGCGGCACAATCACAATTGGCCCCGGCCCGCAATCTCCACAGGGCACACGCCCTTCAACTATCCGGCTACCAAGGCCGCAATCCTGCACACCAGTGCAATCTGTTTCTGGCGGCTCTGAACTACCACCACCGCCATTCCCCCCACCGCCTCCTGTTGGGGGAATATCGTCATCCGGCCATTCAAAATCATCATAGGTTGTGGTAAATGTTGTACATCCATAACATCTAGGCACTACGTTACTGATGCCGCCCGAAAATTGTGCGGTAAGCGGAATCAAATTTGGCTCCATCATATTCATTAAACAATAAGCTGTCTGTAACTTTATATTTTCTATGTCCGAAAATACTTTCGTTCAACAGCAACAGCTCAAAGGCTATCTTATCTGCGGTTACAGTCGTTGCATTTACGTCACCATACCGGTAGCGGTCGTAATCGCTGGCCCGGTATAAATTCAGTTTAGTACTGTCGTTTACCCGGCTTACAATAAAAGAACTTACCTCATCACCGTTTTCGTGTACAAAAGGTAAAATTACAATGCTGTCCCTGGTGCCATTGCCGCCAAAATTATTGGTTTGCCCCTGCGATTTATTTTTCGCCAAACCCACTCTGGCCTTATCCCAGACAGTGTAACCGTTTTGTTTAATAAAGCCTGGTATAAAGCCGGTGATGTTGTTTTGCCTTTGCAATTCTGCCGCAACTCTCTTTACAATTGCCGGCGCAGATGCCGGTATATCAAAGAATTTTTCGGTAACATTAACCGGCTTCTCCACAGCCGGACTATCCATTTTTTTACACCCGTAAAATACCATGGTTGTAACCAATAAAAATAAAGTCAACAGTTTAAAAGGTGTAGGAATAAATTTTTTCGTAAACAATTTTTTTGTAATGAGATTGCATCAAATTTACAAAATAAAAAAGCAAGGTTGTAGGGGGTTTTTTCCCTTTTTTGTTTTGGATGGTTTGGCAACAATCCATTCTCCTAATAAATTTTTATCTCTACAACAGTCTTGCACAAACGATTCACTTCCATTTGCCCTGCCGTATATTTTCGCCGTTGTTGGTCTTCTTCTCTTCTGAAACTTGGTGGTACTCGAAACGTTTACCTTTACCAACATTTGTTATAAAAAATAACGGGTGCTTCTACCCTGTTGTTTCTTTTTGCAATCTTTATTACTATTTTGTAATGGTTTTGCCACAGATAGAAAAACACTTTCTGCCAAAAATAAAGCCATGTTGTTTTGCATTACATCAAACAAATATTAACCGACACCCTGCAATTATTCTTTCCGCATACCTGCCTTGGTTGTGGCAGCGACCTGGTATATAAAGATGACCTGCTCTGCCTGCGTTGTTTTAATAACCTTCCTTATACCGGTTATGAGTTGGTAGAAAATAATCCTGTAGAAAAAATCTTTCGTGGGCGAACCAATATTAAAGCAGCTACCAGCCAGTTTTATTTCTCGAAAGGTTTCGTGGTGCAGCAACTCATTCATCAACTTAAATACAAAGGCAATAAGGAAGTGGGCCATTTCCTTGGTATGCTGATGGGCAGAAGTTTACTGGAGGCCGAACGGTTTAAGAACCTTGATTACCTGATTCCACTTCCGCTCTTTGCCGATAAAGAATTTAAAAGAGGGTTCAATCAATCTGCTATTATTTGCCATGGTATGGCAGAAACGATGCAGGTGCCGGTACTACTTAAAAATGTTATCAGGAAAAAATATACAGACACCCAAACAAGGAAACACCGTGCTGAACGCTGGGAAAATGTGGCAGGCAGTTTTGCTGTAACAGATCCGGAAAAACTCGCCGGTAAAAATGTTTTACTGGTAGATGATGTAATAACAACCGGCGCTACCCTGGAAGCCTGTGCAGCATGTATGCATCAGATTCCGGGTATCAGTATTAGTTTTGCCACACTGGCAACCGCAAGTAAATAGCGTTGATACCAAAGACAATTAGCTTCCGGCATCTCATCTTGCCAAACAGCTGTAAAATTCGTAAATTCGTAAGGTGAAAAAACAAAAAGAATCTGGACTTGATTTTGAGATTGACAAACAGCTTTCCAACGGAAATCTCAATGTTAAGAAAAACAGATGTAAAAGGCCTGGCAACGAAAAACGGCTGGCAATTTGATTGGGAAAATGAGTTAAAAATTCCGACAAGGGAAATCTATAAACTTACAATTTCTAACAACCCTGCAATTATCCAGGGATTAATAAGCTTGGAAGTGAAAACTGACTTTGTTTATATGCATCTCATTGAAAGTGCCCCGTTCAACATCGGTAATAACAAAACTTATCTGGTTGTTCCGGGTAATCTTGTTGCTTTTGCCTGCAGGCTTTCTTTTCAAAGAGGTGGAGAAGGATATGTTTCATTCTTATCGAACACAAAACTCATTGAACATTATGAAAAGAGTTTAGGGGCTGTCCATTTCGTAGGAAACCTTATGGTTATCACGACAGAAATAGCACTAAAATTAACCAATAAATATTTTAAATAACAAGACTATGGGACTAGTAAAAGAACCTATTAATGTTGATTTTATTGTTGACCCGAGGCCATTAACAAAAGCTGAGGAAAAAGCAATCAGCGACTTCATTCGAGCCGACAAAGTAAAGCGCAAACGAAAAAAAATCCGTATTAAAAGCACTACTAAACCTGGAAATAAACAACCTAATTGATATTATTATTTGATAATCCAAAAAATTTAGTTACAGGATGAAAAATCGAATAACCAGGTTTGAACAAGCCAACACTATATTGACCGAAATGTTGACTAAGTAGCTTGGTTATTTCAAGGTAGTTCCTATCGCTACCCCGGATATAAGCAATAGTTCGCTCTGCATAAACATACCTACAGAAGATGAGGCTTCAAATGTTTAATGTAGATTTGACTTTACTGAAGTAGTGAAACCATGATAAAAAATAAATGCCTCGTTTTTTTTGTTGCCCTTTGCATTGCCTGGTCTTTAAATTCCTGCAAAAAAGATAGTTTTATTACCAGCCCCGATGCCAGCCTGCGCATTAGTGCAGACAGTATTAAATTCGACACCGTTTTTACCAGCACCGGTTCCGTTACCCAATCATTTAAAATTGTAAACGAGAACGACCAAAAGCTTCGGTTGGAGAATATTAAGTTAATGGGAGGCAGCAGTTCTGCTTACCGCATCAATATTAACGGCAGCGCCAGCAATGAACTCAACAATGTGGAGATTGCTGCCAACGATAGCATCTATATATTTGTAGCAGTCACCATCAACCCTTCAGCAGCCAACCTGCCCTTCATCATCAGCGATAGTATTTCCATCCGGTATAACGGCAACCAACGCTGGGTGCAACTGCAGGCTTACGGGCAAAATGCGCATTTCCTAAACAGCCAGTCCATCAGCAGCAATACCAATTGGCCTAACGACAAGCCATACGTTATACTGGGTTTCCTGCAGGTGGAGCAAGGCGTTACCCTTAACATTGCCCCTGGCAGCAGGATATATTCCCACGCAAATGCACCTGTTGTTATTGATGGCAGTTTAGTGGCACAGGGCACCGTAAACGAACCCATCATTTTTTCCAGCGACCGGCTGGATGAACCTTATAAAAATTTTCCCGGTAGCTGGCCAGGTATTTTTTTCAGATCGACAAGTATTAACAACCAGCTACAATTTGTGCAGGTAAAAAATGCTTATCAGGCCATAGTATTGCAAAACCCCGCCAGCAACGCCAATCCAAAACTTGTTATTCAGCAATCCATCATAGATAATGCATTTAATGCGGGCATCCTCAGCAGCAACAGCAGCATACAGGCCAGCAACCTGCTTGTTAGCAATTGTGCTAATAATATATATATAGAAGCAGGAGGACAATATGATTTTAATCATTGCACGGTGGCATCTTACAGCAGCAGTTACCTGCTGCACAAAACCCCGGTTCTAACTGTGGCAAATTACAATAGCCAGGTCAGCGCCAACCTGCAGGCAAGTTTTACTAATTGCATTTTTTGGGGAAGCGAGGGTTTTGTAGACAATGAATTAGCGGTGAATAAACAAGGAGCCAATTCCTTTAATGTGAGCTTTACCAACTGCCTGTACCGTGCACAAACCAATCCTGCCAATGCGGTATTTGTTGCCGGCATCCGTAATATCGATCCATTATTTGACAGCATTGATGTGAGCAGGCGTATGTACAATTTTCACCATCGGACCAACCCGGCAGCACCCGGCATTAACAAAGGAGTGGCCAGCAGCCTTAACAAGGACCTGGATAATCAACCCCGCCCTGTGGGATTGCCTGATATAGGTTGTTATGAAAAACAATAATGTAAGGTGGAAAGATCTCGCCTTTCCCCAAGGGAAATAAACATTAATTTTACAAGCAAGGATGAACTTTCCTTTACATTTAAACGTTTGTTAAACAAAAAATATACATGATGACAATAACAAAATTTGCAGCCGTTGCCCTTTTACTGGTTGGCTGTGTTGCCCAATCTAACAAAGCTGAAAGTCAGACCGCAGCCGCTACCGCTGAAACTAGTACGCCGATGCAACAACAGTCTATTCATGATTTTAAAGTTGAATCATTGGATGGTGCCACTATCGACTTCGCATCATTCAAAGGCAAAAAGATACTCGTAGTTAACACAGCATCGGCCTGTGGTTATACACCGCAATACAAAGAACTGGAGCAATTGTACCAGCAGCATAAAGAAAATCTTGTGATTGTTGGTTTCCCTGCCAATAATTTCGGCGGACAAGAACCAGGCAGCAATATGGAGATAAAAGAATTTTGCCAGAAGAACTATGGTGTAAGTTTCCCTATGGCCGCGAAGGTATCGGTTAAAGGAGAAGATATGGCGCCCATTTACAAATGGCTCACCAGCAAAAACCAGAACAATGTGTTGGATGCAACAATAGGATGGAATTTCAATAAATTCCTGATTGATGAGAACGGGCAAATGGTTGCCTACTTCCCGAGCAAGATTACGCCGATGAGCAATGAGCTTGTAAGTAAGTTGTAAGGAGTCAATGGTTAATGGTCAATGGTCAATGGTCAATGGTCAATGGTCAATGGTCAATGGTCAATGGTCAATGGTCAATGGTCAATGGTCAATGGTCAATGGTCAATGGTCAAAAAAAATATTTTACTGCATACTCAATCAGTTGCCCCGAAAACTTTTCAACCTTCTGCTAATATATCCTGGCAAATTAATTAATGACCCCATTGACTCAATGACTAATGACTCAATGACGATTGACCTAATGACTTACTGACCTAACGCTCCAATTTCATAACTTCGCCCTTATGCAATTCTCCCAGGTTATAGGGCAAAAAGAAACAACAAAACAACTGGTGCACATGGTGCAGCACAATCGGCTGAGCCATGCCTTGCTTTTCCTGGGTAAAGAAGGTAGCGGCGGCCTATCGCTGGCAAGGGCACTTGCTCAATATGCTGTATGCGATAAGGTTAATGGGAAAAAAACATCCATGCCTACCGTCGCCCCCGAAGCCCCATCCTTATTTGGCGAACCAGCCAACGAAAAACGAGAAACGAATAACGAGAAACGAGAAACGCCAAACGAGAAACCAGAAACGAGAAACGACAAACGAGAAACGACAAACGACTCCTGCGGCGAATGCCCCTCCTGTTTAAAAGCAGCCAAGCTCATTCATCCTGATATTCACTTTTCTTACCCTGTTTTTCCGAAGAAACCGGGCGATAAGCCAGTGGCTACCGATTTTAGTAAAGAATGGCGGGAATTCTTGTTAAAGAATCCTTTTGGCAACAGTTATGATTGGCTGCAAAGTATAGATGCAGAAAACAAACAGGGTAACATCACCGCTGCAGAATGCAATGATATTACCCGGAAGATGAGCTTAAAAAGTTTTGAAGCGCCTTACAAGATTATCATTATGTGGATGCCCGAGCAATTAGGTAAAGAAGGCAATAAACTGCTGAAGCTGATTGAAGAACCGCCACCCAATACGCTGTTCCTATTCGTGGCAGAAAATGAAGCCCTCATTTTACAGACGATACTGAGCCGTACGCAGTTAATAAAAATTCCACCACTTAGCCGGCAAGATATTGAAGCGGCCCTGGAACTAAGGGAAGGCATAGCGCAACGCACCGCCGAACAGATTGCTGCCATCAGCGATGGTAATTACCGGGAAGCGCTGCAGCAACTGGCACATGCCGATGACGATTGGGAACAACTGCTGCGGGAATGGCTGAACTGTGTTGTTAAAACCAACCTTGTTGCCCAGGTAAAATGGATCGACATCATCAGTAAAACCGGTCGTGAAAAGCAAAAGCAGTTCCTCTTGTATTTTATCCAGTTGCTGGAAACCGCCATTGAATTAAAGTTTATTCAACAAAACAACCCGGCAGACTCAACAGGCAGCCTGGCGGCATTTGCTCAAAAATTCAACAATATCTGCGGGGTAGAACAACAGGAAGCCATCATCAACGAACTAGACCAGGCTATATATTATATAGAACGCAATGCCAACGCCAAAATGCTCTTTCATGCCCTCACTATTAAGTTATACCACATAATTAGCAACAAATCAGTAATTTTGGTGTAGTGAGGAAATCCGGGCTAGTTAGTTAGTGAGGTGTAATTAAGCAATGTGTAGCATAGTATTTATCAACCATATGTTGTTAAGCTATTCAATTGAACCACGCCCGTTTCCTCCCAAAAACATTAATCACATTCTGTTCCGGCGCAGCCGGTAACCAGAAAAAAATTATTTATATATGGGTTGTGGAAGTTGCGGTACCGGCAAAGACGGTGCCCCGGGTGGCTGTAAGAGCCACGGCCATTGTGCAAGTGGCGGATGTAATAAAATGAATGTGTACGACTGGCTGGCCAACCTGCCCTTTGCCGATCCTGAAAGCAGTTGCCGCATTGTAGAAGTGAGTTTCAACAATGGCAGCCGCAAAGACTATTTTAAAAATACCACCTTACATTATTTTGAGAAGGGAGAAATGATTGCTGTAGAAGGCGTTAATGGTTTTGACGTGGGCATGGTAAACGTTACCGGTGAGTTGGTTCGTCTTCAATTAAAAAAGCACAAGATAGATGAGAAAAGCCCGGATATTAAAAAAATCCTGCGCCGTGCTTCCGATATTGATCTGGCGAAACTGAAAGAAAATAAGGCCAGAGAAGCACAGGTACTCATCCGCAGCCGTGCCATTGCCCGCCATCTGAAGCTGGAGCTAAAGATGGCTGAAGTAGAAGTTCAGGCCGATGGCCGCAAAGCCACATTTTTTTACATTGCCGATGACCGGGTCGATTTCCGGGAACTCATAAAATTATACGCAGGAGAATTTAAGGTTAAAGTAGAGATGCGCCAGATAGGTGCCCGGCAGGAAGCGGGTAAGGTTGGCGGTATAGGAAGTTGCGGCAGGGAATTGTGCTGCAGCACCTGGCTTACTGATTTTAAAAGCGTAAATACAAATGCCGCACGTTACCAGAATTTAAGCATCAACCAAACCAAGTTAAGTGGCCAGTGTGGCCGGTTGAAATGCTGCCTTAACTACGAGCTGGATACTTACATGGATGCGCTGCAGTTTTTTCCTACAGATGCAGACATGCTGGAAACGGCCAAAGGCCGGGCCTTCCTGGTAAAGAAAGATATTTTCCGCAACCTGATGTGGTACACTATGGCCGACAGCAACAAGCAATACCCGTTGGCAATAGATATGGTGAAAAAGATAAAGGCACAGAACAGGGAGGGCATTAAACCCGAAGTATTGGAAACCGCCGAGATCGTAACCGGCAAACCAAAAGAAGTAGAACCAGAATACGCCGATATAGTAGGGCAGATAAGCCTTAAGAGCCTGGAGAAAACCACCCGCAAACGCAGGGATAAGGAACGCAGCCAGCAGCAAAACCAACAAGGACAGCAACAAGGTCAGCAGCAAGGCCGTGGCCGTGGCAACAGGGGTCAACAGCAGGATGCTGGTGGCAGACAGCCAAGGCAAGACCGGCCGCAGGGACAGGACCAACGGCCACAAAGACCGCCCCGCCAGCGTGGACCGCAGCAAGCCGGCGATGGCGCACCACCACAACAAAGTGGCGGCAACCGTCAGCAGCAAACAGGCAACCCTAACCGCAATCCACGCAACCAGGGACCAAAAGGACCCAGGCAGGGAGGTAGCAACCAGGGAAACCGGAACCGTGGCCCGAAACCTTCGGCACCGGGTGATGGTCCTAAGAAAGATAACTAGCGGTAACTAATTACCCATTTAAGAGCAATTAAATACAATACAATTGTCTATAACAGTAACCAACTTATCAAAAAACTATGGCCAGCAAAAGGCTGTAAATGATATTTCGTTTGCTGTAAATAAAGGAGAAGTGGTGGGCTTTCTTGGCCCTAATGGTGCCGGCAAAAGCACCACCATGAAGATGATCACGGGCTATCTTGCCGCCGATGCAGGGCAGGTGTCAGTTTGCGACATTTCCGTAAACGATCATAACCTGGATGCGAAAAAGAAAATCGGCTACCTGCCGGAAGCAAACCCTTTATACCTGGAAATGTATGTGAGGGAATACCTGGCTTTCATTGCCGGCATTCATGGCATCGGCAACAGCAACCAACGCATCAATGAAGTAATAGATACCGTAGGGCTTCGCCTTGAATCTCATAAAAAGATTGGCCAACTTAGTAAGGGCTATAAACAGCGGGTAGGCCTGGCCGCAGCGCTGGTGCACGATCCTGAAGTATTAATATTAGATGAACCTACCAGCGGCCTTGATCCCAACCAAATCGTAGAAATCAGGAATGTAATTAAGGCACTCGCAAAAGAAAAGACCATCTTGTTTTCTTCTCATATTATGCAGGAGGTAGAAGCCATTTGCGATCGGGTTATCATCATCAACAAAGGAAATATTGTGGCAGACGACCGGTTGGTAAACCTGCAACAGACCAATACAGCGCAGCAAAACGTTACCGTAGTTTTTAAAGATGCTGCCGATGAAGCATGGATGGCGCAATTACCGGGAGCATTGGCTGTTACGGCAACGGCGCCCAACAGTTTCACCATTGAATGCGATAATGCAGAAGCTATAAAAAAACAATTGCTGCAGTTGAGCATAGATAAAAACCTTGACATTGTTTCGCTGCAAAGCGAAGCCCGGAGTTTGGAAAATGTGTTTAAGGCGTTGACGACGGAAGGCTAAATTTTGATCCCGATAGCTATCGGGAGAATGATGAATGATGAATGATGAATAATTTTAAAAGTTATCCATTATCAATTATAATTATAAATTATCAATTATCAATTATCAATTATCAATTATCAACTAAAAAAAACTTTCATCACTAAAAAATAAAATTTCTCATGAGTTACATCGCCTCCATTAATGCCCGGCAGATATTAGATAGCCGCGGCAATCCAACCATCGAAGTAGACGTTTTAACCGAAAACGAAAGAATGGGCCGGGCTGCGGTACCAAGTGGTGCCAGCACGGGCATTCACGAAGCAGTTGAACTGCGTGATAACAATAAAAAATTATACGGTGGCAAATCAGTATTAAAGGCTGTTAAGAATGTAAATACCGTTATGTCTGATGTATTACTGGGTTGGGATGTTGCCGACCAAACCGGTATAGACCAGATGATGATAGAATTAGACGGAACAGAAAACAAAAGTAAACTAGGCACCAACGCCATACTCGGCGTTAGCCTGGCCGTGGCAAAAGCTGCTGCGTTGGAAGCTAACCTGCCCTTGTATCGCTATGTAGGCGGAACCAACGCCAGGATATTGCCAATTCCGATGATGAACATCTTAAACGGTGGATCGCATGCAGATAACAAAATAGACTTCCAGGAATTTATGGTAATGCCGGTAGGTGCCAGTTCTTTTAGTGAAGGTTTGCAATGGGGTGTTGAGATTTTTCATGCCTTAAAATCTGTATTAAAGAAAAAAGGGTACAGCACCAATGTGGGCGACGAAGGTGGATTTGCTCCCAATATTCAAAGCAATGAAGAAGCCATAGAAACAGTAATGCTTGCTATAAGTGCAGCAGGTTTTAAAGCAGGTTCGCAAATTTCTATTGCATTAGATCCCGCCGTGAGCGAAATGTACGATAAAGCAAAAAAAGTATACCATTTTCATAAGAGTGATGGGAAAAAATTAAGCTCAGAAAAAATGGTAGATTATTGGGCTAACTGGGTGAAACAATATCCTATCATTTCTATTGAAGACGGTATGGCAGAAGATGATTGGAAAGGATGGAAACTGATGACAGAAACGATGGGCAGCAAAATACAGTTGGTAGGCGATGATCTTTTTGTAACCAACGTAAAAAGACTGGAAAGAGGTGTAAACGAAAATATTGCCAATGCCTTGCTGGTAAAAGTAAACCAGATTGGTACCCTTACAGAAACCATCAATGCTGTTAGCATGGCACAGAACAATGGTTTCAATACCATTATGAGCCACCGCAGCGGTGAAACAGAAGACAGCACGATAGCCGACCTGGCAGTAGCATTAAATTGCGGCCAGATAAAAACAGGTTCTGCCAGCCGCAGCGACCGCACGGCAAAGTATAACCAATTGATACGCATAGAAGAAATGCTGGCTGACAGCGGTGTATATCCCAACGGCAAAATAAAATTCGGAAAGAAATAAAAAAATGCCAGGTCTTATTGAGCCGTGGAATTTTCAAGTTCATTATTGTATCTAAATACTTCACCCTTCTCGGGTGAAGTATTTTTTTTACCATCCCTTCAACCTGGCTTTATGAGAAATTTTACTACACTAGCTTGTTTGGAACTGTTTTTTGGTACCACAGCATCTCATCCTGAGCAGCTTAATAATGGCGAGAAATTTATAACAAAAGAAAAGAAGAACTGCCAAAAATGGGAGGGCTTGGTTAGTTTGTGTATTTGTGTACAAGTTTGTTTTTAAATATTTGAGTGGTTATACGTACTTTGTAGGCATAAACCCGGCACATGAAAGGATCATTTGGTTTTTTAAGAAATAAGTATTTAATAGCCATTATAATGTTTGTAGTATGGATGATGTTTTTCGATCCCAAGGATTGGGGCCTGATTTATTCTCATAAAAGCAAATTAAATGAGCTGCAGAAAAGTGAGGAACAACTGGGAAAAATGATCAAAGAAACCCGGGAGGAACTGGGATTGCTGAAGACCAATACAAAAACGCTTGAAAAATACGCCCGGGAGCAATATTTTATGAAGAAGGACAACGAAGACTTGTTTATAGTAAATCCCGAGACGAATAAGTAATAATTACCTTCTCAATGCAATAATGTGCTTAAACCTCCGTTTAAGATATTGGATAATGGATATTTAATTTTAACGCTTAACTTTTTTTATGCACAATTTTACAACGGAAGATTTGTTACAGTACCTGTACAATGAAACCACTCCTGAGCAATCTGCTGCTATTATGCAGGCTATTCAAACTGATTGGAGTTTACAGGAAACAATGGAAGTCTTAAAGGCTTCACGCAACCAACTTGATAAAGTGGAAACCGTATCCCCAAGACTAGAAGTACTTGAAAGAATATTTAATTACGCAGAAAAGTCTGTTGAAGAATTATCAGAAAAGGCCTAAAAGCCACTGCTTTTAATGAAATTTGCCCTGATTAAAATAAATCAGGGTTTTTTTATGACAATAAAAGAGCGATATCGTTTTGTAATTGATTACTTTCTGGAGCATTCACCGGATGCCGAAACAGAATTGAATTACGAAAGCCCCTACCAGTTGCTGGTAGCTGTTATACTGTCTGCGCAGTGTACAGATAAGAGGATCAATGCCGTCACGCCCGCTTTGTTCAAACGCTTTCCCGGCCCGGAAAAATTAAGCATTGCAGACCAGGATGAAGTGTTTGACCTCATAAAGTCTGTTTCTTATCCCAATAATAAAGCAAAACACTTATTGGCTGCGGCCAATATGCTGATGGACCAGTTTGGCGGAGAAGTACCCATGACCGTAAAAGAATTGGTGCAGTTACCAGGTGTAGGAAGAAAAACAGCCAATGTAATAACGAGTGTAATTGATGAGCAGCCAAATATGGCAGTAGATACGCATGTGTTTAGGGTAAGCGCCAGGATCGGGCTAACCGTTGGCGCTAAAACGCCCGAAGCTGCTGAAAAGCAGTTGATAAAGCACATCCCTACTGTGTTTGTTCACAGGGCACATCACTGGTTAATTTTGCATGGAAGGTATATCTGTGTGGCCCGTAGCCCAAAATGTGCGGAATGCGGAATACGTCCTGTATGTAAATTTTACAATAAACAAACCCGCCGGTAAACTAAAAATTGAAGAATAATCGTTTTATTTGCGTAGGATTACTTTTAAATCAATAACTCCCATCATTAATGCGCCTTAACACCAAAAAATTAATATTTACAGCAGGTTTGGCATTTCTGGCTTTTTTAGGCCAGCAAGCTAATGCTCAATATTATTTTTACAATGATAATTACTACGATTCTCCGATTATGTATGAAGTGGGCGGTTCTGTTGGCGCTATGAACAGTCTTACTGATATTGGTGGCAAAAAAGGCATTGGGGGCAAGTTCTTTAAAGACCTAAATATAGGCAACACTGAATTTGCCGGTAGCTTTTATGTGGGCGCATTGTATAAATACACAATAGGACTGCGCCTGGAAGCTACTTTTGGTAAAGTATCTGCTTACGACAGTGTGTTGGTAGGAGTAAATGATATTGCACGTGCACGATACAACCGCAACCTTAGTTTTCGTAGCAATATAACCGAGATTGCTTTGATGGTGGAATTTCATCCCATATATGCATTTATTGACTGGCAAGCCAGTGACTATGACCCACCTAAATTTTCGCCTTACCTGTTAGGAGGTATTGGTTATTTTTCTTTTAATCCACAGGCAAAATTAAATAACCAATGGGTTAACCTGCAGCCATTGAGTACAGAAGGGCAGGGATTTGCAGAATACCCTGACAGGAAACCATATAAATTAAATGCCATTTCTATCCCCATGGGCGGAGGTGTTAAATACGAGCTGTCGCCGCTTATCAACATCAGGGCAGAATTTGTTTACCGCCCAACCACTTCAGATTATATTGATGACGTGAGCACCACCTTTATTGATAAGAACCTGTACCAGCAATACTTTACCGGCGCACGTCTTACAAGTGCATATTTACTAACCGATCGCCAGCGGGGTGAATACCCGCCTCAAACATTCCCCGATAAGAAAAGAGGTAACGCCAAAGACAACGACAACTTTTTTAGTGTCAACATCAAGTTTGGCCTTGCACTTGGAAGAGAAAGAAGATAGTATAAAAAACCCTGGAAAAATTTTCCAGGGTTTTTATGATTGAACCGAGATGATTACTCCTGCGACTTTACAAAATCAACCAATTCACTGCGTGTGATAGGAACTCCCTTTATTTTGTTGTATCCAATAGCATCTACCAGGTACTGATCCCTGATTATCTTAATAAGCTGTCCGTTGTTGATCTCCGGCACTATCACCTTGTCAAAATTCCGGATAATCTCTCCCAGGTTTTCCGGGAAGGGCCGCAGGTAGCGTATATGCGCATGAGAAACAGAATGCCCCTCTGCCTGCAGTTCTATACAAGCACTCTTGATGGAGCCATAGGTACTACCCCAGCCCAATATCAGGATCTTTCCTTTTTCTTCCCCACTATCCAATTCCTGTTTTGGAATATGCAGGGCAATTTTATCAACTTTATCCTGCCTTATCTTCACCATCACCTGGTGGTTTTCTGAATCGTAGCTAATGTTACCGGTAATGTTCTGTTTTTCCAAACCACCAATACGATGTTCCAATGCAGGTGTGCCTGGTACTACCCATGGCCGCACCAACTTATCATCCCGCAGGTATGGCTGAAACTTTTCCTCCCCGTGCCCCAGTTCTGTTTTAAAACTAACGTCAATTGGTGGCAGGTCAGCTGCATTAGGAAATTTCCATGGCTCTGCACCATTGGCAATATAACCGTCGCTCAATAAAATTACAGGGGTCATATGTTGTACTGCGATTCTTACTGCTTCGTAAGCCACTTCAAAACAATCGCTGGGTGTGCTGGATGCTATCACCGGCATGGGGCACTCACCATTGCGACCATAATAGGCCTGCATCAAATCACTTTGTTCAGTCTTGGTAGGCAAACCTGTACTTGGTCCACCTCTTTGAATGTTACAAATTACCAATGGTATTTCCAGCATTACTGCCAGGCCCATGGCTTCTGCCTTTAATGCCATACCTGGTCCGCTGGTGGTAGTAAGTCCTATTGAACCTCCATAACTGGCACCTATAGCCGAAGTTATTGCAGCGATCTCATCTTCGGCCTGGAAAGTTTTTACACCAAAATGTTTGTAGCGGCTAAGCTCATGCAAAATATCGGAGGCCGGTGTAATAGGGTAAGAACCCAGGAACAAAGACAGGCCGCTTTTCTGCGAAGCTGCTATCAGGCCATAGGCCAATGCCTGGTTACCCATTATGGAACGGTAGGTGCCTGGCTCCATGCTTGCCTTTTCTACAGAATAACGGTGGGTAAAAGTTTCCGTGGTATCCCCGTAATTATAACCGCTTTGTAATGCCTTTATATTGCTTTCTTCTATCTCTGGTTTCTTGCCAAATTTTTCTTTTATGAACTTGATGGTATTGTCCATATTACGATTGTACATCCAGTACAGGAAACCCAACACAAACATATTTTTAGCCCGGTCTTTTTCTTTTGTTCCCATGCTGATATCCTTCAGCGCTTCCCTCGTCATTTTGGTTACATCCATGCGGATCACTTCGTAACTGCCAAGGCTGTCATCTTCCAATGGATTTACACTATCAGGATAGTTGGCAAGGCGCAGGTTCTTCGCATCAAAACCATCTGTATTGGCAATGATCTTACCGCCCTTTTTCAGGGCAGGAAGATTAACCTTTAGTGCTGCTGCATTCATGGCCACCAACACATCACACTCATCGCCGGGTGTAAAAATAGGGTTGCTGCTAAACCGAAGCTGGTAACCACTTACGCCGGGTAAGGTGCCAATCGGGGCACGAATCTCTGCGGGAAAATCAGGAAAAGTAGCCAGGTCTAGCCCCAGCATTGCCGAGTTATTTGTAAACTGAGTACCGGTCAGTTGCATTCCGTCTCCACTATCGCCTGCAAATTTTATTACAACTTCCTGTAATACTTCATTGTGCTCTGCCATCTGTTATCATTAAAAATGAGCCACAAAGTTAACGATAGCAACTTAATTTGCAGGGGGTAAACTTGCTGTAATAAAATTCCAGCCGGTGCTTTTCTAATTCTGAAATTAATCTGTTAGGTTTGCCGCAAACTTATGCTTCATGTTAGACCTGATAGAATTCCTTGATCCCATACCCGTGCACGAACTGAACGATGATGAAGGATATACAGATGGGCAATTGGCCAAACACATCCAAATCTTTACAGAAGAATTACCTGATATTGAGCATGCAGATATCGTGCTGCTTGGCATCACCGAATTCAGGGGGAATGGTTATTTTGAAACCGACAGCAATGCTGCCAATACCATCCGCAAGCATTTGTACAGGCTGCATTACTGGCACACCGATGTGCAGATTGCAGATATGGGCAATGTAAAAAAAGGTGAGTCGCTTAAAGACAGTTATGCTGCTATTAAAACCATACTTGCCGAGTTGATAAGACTGAACAAGACCGTACTGCTGCTGGGCGGCTCTCATGATATTACCCTTGCCCAATATTACGCTTATATTGAATTGAACCAACAGGTGGAAGCTACCTGCATAGATTCGGTGATTGACCTTCGCAGCGAAAGCCCTATACGTAGTGAGAATTTTTTAATGGAAATGCTTACCGGCGAACCCAATATGGTAAAGCATTATAACCATATTGCATTTCAAAGTTATTTTGTGCACCCACGTATGTTGGAAACCTTGGATAAACTACGTTTTGATTGTTACCGGGTGGGGGCCGTTACTGAAAATATTGACGAAATGGAACCAGTGCTGCGTAACAGCCACATGCTAAGTTTCGATATCAGCGCCATAAAACACAGTGATGCGCCTGCCAATAAAAATTGTCCTAATGGTCTTTCTGGAATTGAAGCGTGCATCCTTACCCGTTTTGCCGGGCTAAGCAAACTTACCAGCACGGTAGGTTTTTACGGCTACCGCCCACATGAAGATGTGGAAGAACTTACCGCCAGCCAAATATCCCAGATGATCTGGTATTTTATTGATGGTAAGAGCCGGTGCAAACAGGAAGCTGATCTTAATGAACGTAATAGCTTTAACGAGTATCATACCGCATTTGCGGAGGTAGACACCGTGTTTCTTCAAAGCAAAAGAACGAACCGCTGGTGGATGCAGATGCCTGACAAAGCGTTTATAGCCTGCAGCCACAATGATTATTTAAAAGCCAGCAATAACGAAATTCCAGAGAGATGGCTGCGGGTGCAGGAGCGCAACTAAGGTGCCACATTCAGAAATAAACACTATCTTTTCGCAACAAGCATACTGTTATGAAACGTTCTTCTGTTTTTTCTTATGTCGGCCTCGCCATTGTGGTAAGTCTCTTTACTAATGCCTGCTCCGTAAATAAAAAGATTAGCAAGCAAGCTGCAGCTACACTTTTAAAAGATAGTGCAATTTTGCCTGCCCACATGGGCATCAGCATTTATGAGCCAGCTACCGGAAAGTACTGGTATAACCATAATGCAGAAAAATATTTTATACCTGCCAGCAATACCAAACTGTTTTCTTTGTATGCCGGTATGAAGTACCTGGGGGATAGCATCCCTGCCGCTTATTTTCGTGAGGATGCAACAACACTCCACATTTATCCCGCTGGCGACCCTAGTTTTTTGAACGAGGAATACGCTTACCAGCCCTTGCTGGAAATGCTTAAAAAAACAAATAAGCAGTTAGTAATTAATGATGGGCACTGGAGGGAAAAACCACTCGGTTTGGGCTGGGCCTGGGATGATTACAGTCCCTACTATACAACGGAACGTGCTGCCTTGCCTGTGTTTGGCGATGTTGTGAATATTTCCGGGAATGTTTTCAATAACAATGTTAGTCCATCTTTTTTCAAAGATGCATTGGTATGGGATAGCGCAAAAGCTATCTCGAAAAAAACTGCCGATGCAGACAGGAAAATTTCAGAAAACATATTTGTGATAAAAGCTGCTGCTCTCAGCAATACTGCCACCGCTACCTTTTTAACGCAAAACGGAAAAACAAATTATAATATTCTTGCTGATAGCCTTCAGAAGAATATACAGCACCAAAATACGGAAGCTACCATTTCGCCCAGCCTCTCTAAAATTCAATCGCAGCCTGCCGATTCTCTCTTTAAACCCATGATGCACCGCAGCGATAATTTCTTTGCGGAGCAAACGCTGCTGATGGCCAGCAATGAGAAACTGGGTTATATGAAAGATGCAGATATGATTGCATACATTTTGCAGCATGACCTCGGAGCCATCCCACAAAAACCAAAATGGGTAGATGGCAGCGGTCTGAGCCGGTATAATCTCTTTACGCCTCAAAGTTTTGTTTACCTGCTAAACAAATTGAAAGATGATTTCGGCCTTGACCGCTTGCAACAAATTCTTGCAACGGGTGGGGAAGGTACTTTGCGGGCCTATTACCTGCAGGAAGCTGGTTATATCTGGGCCAAAACCGGCACCCTCAGTAATAACTGTGCACTTAGCGGATACCTCATTACTAAAAAAGGTAAATTATTAATATTCTCTGTATTAGCTAACAACTATCCCACTGCTGCTACCCCGGTAAGAAGAGCAGTAGAAAAATTCCTCCAGGGATTGAGAAACAATTTCTAAAATTTTCGACGAACACAGCTAGGATAAGTTCTGGTTACTATTATATGACAGTTAAGCTCCAAGCCTTTACAAAACAGCGGCATTGCTAGCGACCAAACATTTTATCCAGTTCCTCTTTTTTAAAACTCATATAGGTGGGTTTACCATTGGGCGTACTGTTGGGGATGCTGCAGGCAAAAAGTTCTTCTACCAATACCTTCATTTCCTTTTCTGATAAGAATGTACCAGATTTAATTGATTGTTGCAGCGACAAAGAACGCAAGAGCTTCTCCCTTTTCGAAAATTTAAGATCATTGCTGAAATGCTTGTATTGGTCCAGCATTCTTTCCAGGGCCATTTTTTCATTGCCTTCCGTAAGGTCGGCAGGAGTGCCCTGAATTACAAAAGTGTTGTTGCCAAATGGCTCCAGCAGGTAACCAAGGTGGTGCAGGTCGGGCACCAGTTCCTGTATAAGTACTGCATCAGCAGGCGATAGTTCAATAGTAGATGGGAACAGGCTGCGTTGCGTAGCAATGGGTTTGCCAGCCACCGCTACCTGAAAGCGCTCATACAAAATTCTTTCATGAGCATTTTGCTGGTTGATTAGCAGGTAGCCTTTATCGTTTTGCACCACGATGTAAGCATTGTGCAGTTGCAGCATATCACTACCCGCTATATTCTCCGTATGCCCTAAACCTGCAAGGCTGCCTGTTTCCTGTCTGGTGCCCGCAGGTATTGCTGGCGCAACTGCTGCCGATGGTTCATAAAAATCTTTCCAGTGTTTAAGCTCACTTCTATTTTCTATAAAGTGCGCCTGGTTCTTCTGGGTAAATGTCTGGTATAGCGAAGATGACGAAGCTGATGATTTCGCCTGTTCTGTAAATGGTTTATTTACAGCATCCAGGTTTTGAATACCGGCGTCAAGATCAAAATCTAATGTAGGTGTAATGCTGAACTGCGCCAGCGCATGCTTAACGGCACTTTGCACAAAAGCGTATACAATCTTTTCGTCTTCAAATTTTATTTCCTGCTTTGTGGGATGCACGTTAATATCCAGTTGTGCCGGGTCGAGGTCAATAAAAAGCGCATACATCGGGAAACTATCCTTTGGGATCATTTCATTAAATGCGTTCATCACAGCATGGTTCAGGTAAGCACTTTTTATAAAACGGTTGTTCACAAAAAAATACTGATCGCCTCGGGTCTTCTTGGCAGTTTCGGGTTTGCCAACAAACCCGGTGATATCCAGGTAATCTGTATGCTCCTGCACACTTACCAGTTTTGCGCCGTAGCTGCTTCCCAATATTTGCACAATGCGTTGTTTCAGGGATCCTTTTTCCAGGTGAAACACCTGTTGTCCATTAGAACTCAGGGAAAAAAATATTTCCGGGAAAGCCATTGCCACCCTAATAAATTCATCCATGATGTGCCTGAGTTCCGAAGCATTGCTTTTCAAGAAATTCCGACGTGCAGGCACATTGAAAAATAAATTTTTCATGGCAATACTGGTGCCCGGCTCCATGGCAACAGGCTCCTGCTTTAATACTATGCTGTTTTCTATTTCAAGAAAAACACCGGCATCCTCTTCCCCCTTCCTTGTTTTCATTTCTACCTGTGCCACGGCTGCAATACTGGCAAGCGCTTCGCCACGAAAGCCCATGGTCTTGATCCGGAACAGGTCATCAATATTCCTGATCTTGGAAGTTGCATGCCGCTCAAATGCCATCCGGGCATCGGTTTCGCTCATTCCTTTACCATTGTCCACCACCTGTATCAATGCCTTGCCCGCATCATTTACCATTAATTTTATATCCGTTGCCCCCGCATCAACTGCATTCTCCAGCAATTCTTTTACAGCACTTGCCGGGCGCTGAATCACTTCCCCCGCAGCAATCTGGTTGGCTATATTATCAGGCAATAATTGAATGATATCTGGCAAAATTGTCTTCCTTTTTTTATTTCTTGCAAAGGTACTGTAAGCTGTAATATACTTTTTATATATCTCCTTTAATGAAGCATCGCCTTCAAAAACATTAACGATATATAAAAACGGCGAAAAATATCATGCGGGTTTTTGCGTGCAAAAACATGAAAAGCATAACGTTAAAAAGGATTTCGGCGAAGGCTACCTAACTAAAACTTCTTAATTTGTGGCCATAAAGCTTTATGATATGAAATGTAGATATTTATTGATGTTGCTGACTATTTTTTCAATGCTTAATGTAGAGGCGCAAAGCAGCAGGGCCAACTTCTGGGCAGATAGTGTTTTTAAAACCCTGAGCAAAGAAGAAAAAATTGCGCAATTAATGGTAGTAAGGTTATCAACCATTGATGGCAAAACAAAAAAAGCCATTTTCCTGGAAGATCAGGTTACTTCACTCATTAACGATTATAATATTGGTGGTATATGCCTGTTCCAGGGCAACCCTGTTGAACAGGCAGAAACGGTTAACCGTTTACAGGCAATAGCAAAAACGCCGTTGATGGTTTGTATTGATGCCGAATGGGGTGTTGGTATGCGCATGACCGACAGCGTGCTTCCCCTGCCCAGGCAGATGATGCTGGGAGCCATGCAGGCACCCGGCGTGGTGTACCAGTATGGCCGGCTGGTAGGCGAACAATGTAAGCGTGTAGGCATACAGGTTAACTATGCACCCGTGGTAGATATAAACAACAATCCTAATAACCCGGTAATAAACGACAGAAGTTTTGGCGAAGACAAGTACAAAGTGGCCAGTTACGGTATTCAATACATGAAAGGAATGCAGGACGTTGGTGTGATGGCCTGTGCCAAACATTTTCCCGGCCACGGAGATGTTGATGTAGATTCTCATTACGACCTGCCGGTTATTAATAAGAGTATGGCGCAGCTAGATTCCCTGGAGTTGTTCCCCTTCCGCCAAATATTTAACGCCGGCGTTGGTAGTGTAATGATTGCGCATCTTTATATACCAGCTATCGACAAAACGGCCAACAGGGCAACTTCTCTTTCGCCCAATAATATAAAAGGCCTGTTGCGTGATGAGCTGAACTACCAGGGTTTAACTTTTACCGATGCACTGGAAATGCAGGGTGTAAAAAAATTCTTTCCTGATGGCGAAGCTTCTGTGCAATCACTGATTGCGGGTAATGACATGCTTTGCCTGCCAGGCGATGTACCACTGGCCATCAAAAAAATAAAAGAAGCCATAGATGCCGGTAAACTAAGCTGGGACGAAATAGATACTCATTGTAAAAAAGTATTGCTTGCAAAATACGAATATGGTATGCACGACCTGCAACCCATAGCAACCGATCACCTTACGGAAGACCTGAATGCTGGTATACCGGCCATGCGTAGGTTAGTTGCCGAAAATGCCATTACGTTGGCTGTAAAAAAGAACGATGATTTTTTCCCGCTCTCACCTGCTGCCAATAATAAGGCGGG
Source organism: Chitinophagales bacterium (assembly GCA_038256495.1). Taxonomy (GTDB): domain Bacteria; phylum Bacteroidota; class Bacteroidia; order Chitinophagales; family Chitinophagaceae; genus Ferruginibacter. The sequence continues at coordinate 31,488 of JBBSKH010000007.1, read as the reverse complement.
CGATGTGGCGCTGATAGTAACCGGTACGGCAGAAGAGAACCTGCTGGCCCAACGCATGAAAACGGACTACAATGCTACCGTATTTTATGTGAGTTCCGCTAATAAAATTCCGGCTAACGCTGACGTTTTTGTAAATAAAATAAAAAAGGAATTTAAAAAAGTAGTGATTGCTGTGCACAACCTTAGCCGCAGCCCGGCCACCAATTTTGGTTTAGATGCGGGTGATGTTGCGTTGGTGAATAAACTGCAGAAAAACACCAACAGCATTATTCTTCAATTTGGCAATGCCTATGCAGCAAAAAACTGGTGCGATGCTGCAAATCTGATGGTATGTTATGAAGACGACGAAATTATTCAGCAGGTTGCCCTGGAAATGCTGGAAGGAAAATTACCTTACAAAGGCCTGTTGCCTGTAACCGTTTGTAATAAACTGCCATTCGGCACCGGCATCATTACGATTGGGAAATTTGAAGCCAACAACCAGTGGCGAATGAATATGGACCACCTGCAACAAATCGATTCAATTGCCAAAGATGCTATTGCAAAAAAAGCAATTCCGGGATGCGTGGTACTGGCAGTAAAAGACGGCAAGATAGCTTTTGAAAAAGCCTATGGAAGTTATACCTATGATGGAAAAGAGCCTGTGAACATTGCCTCCGTTTATGATATGGCATCGGTAACCAAAATTTGTGCTACCACCATATCAGTAATGAAGTTGTACGATCAGGGAAAAATTTCATTGGATAAAACCCTGGGCGATTACCTCCCATATGTTCGGGGAACCAATAAAGAAAAGTTACGCATAGACGATATTTTATTACATCAGGCTGGCCTTGTTTCTTACATCCCCTTTTATAAAGAAACAGTAGATGCAGCAGGGAAACCATTACCTGCAATTTATTCAACTAAGCAAACTGAAAAATACAGCATACCCGTAGCCCGGGAACTTTACCTGGATCAACAATGGGAAGACAGCATAAAGCAACGCATACTCAGGAGCCCGCTTGGGCCAAGAGGCAAGTATGTATACAGTGATAATGATTTTATTTTCCTGGGAAAAATTGTAGAGCAAATAAGCGGGCTCACCCTGGATGAATTTGCACGCAAGCAATTCTACACTCCTATGAGCCTGGAGTCAATTGGATTTTTACCATTACAGCACCATGATATTAATCGCATTGTGCCAACGGAAGATGAAGCTATTTTCCGGAAGCAATTACTGCGGGGGTTTGTGCACGACCCGGGTGCGGCCATGTTTGGCGGTATTGCCGGCCATGCAGGATTGTTTAGCAATGCCTACGATATTGCAGCCATTATGCAAATGCTGATGGATGGCGGCACTTATAACGGCAGGCGATACCTGCAGCAATCTACCGTAGATTTGTTCACCAAATACCAGAGCAGTATCAGCAGGCGGGGTTATGGCTTTGATAAGCCTGAAAAAGACAACAGCAAGAGAAACGAACCATACCCAACATTGTCTGCATCTGCAAAAACATTTGGGCATACGGGTTTCACCGGCACTTGTGTATGGGCAGACCCTGAAAGTAAACTGATATTCGTTTTTCTAAGCAACAGGGTAAATCCTACTGGCAGCAATCTTTTCCTGCAAATGAATGTGCGACCCAAAATTCATGAGACGCTTTACGAAGCAATTAAAATGTAATAATTTTTATACAGCAAATCCAACTCATCCCCGGCCATCATCGCCGGGGATCTTTTTTAATGTAATATGAAGGATAAAATAGCCAAGCAAACCAGCTAACAATGATGAAAACAGTATGACCAGCTTTGCATTGTTAACTATTATAGCATCTTCAAAAGCCAGCAGTGTAATGAATATAGACATGGTAAAACCAATTCCAGCCAGGAATCCGGCACCCACCACATGCGTCCATTTAATGCCCGGGGGCAGCTTGCAAATACCCGATGCAACAGCAATTAAACATAACACAAAAATACCAAGTGGTTTACCAACGATCAACCCTGCTGCAATACCCACGCTGTAGTTGGCAGAAAGTACCTGGCCAATATCATCTCCAAAAAAAATGGCAGTATTTGCCAATGCAAATACGGGCAGAATAATAAATGCGACTGGTTTGTGAAGCCAATGTTGCAATTTGTAGGAGATGCTGCTTTCGCCACCCTTCTCAAAAGGAATAGCAAAAGCAAGGAGTACCCCTGTAATAGTTGCATGCACACCAGACTTCAACATAAAATACCACATTGCTATTCCTCCTATAATATACCAAACAAGGCTATAGATTTTAAAGCGGTTTAATAGCAGCAGCACTCCGAAAATTCCCAGCGCAATAAATAGATGAGATAGCAGCAAAGTCTTTGTATAAAAAACTGCTATGACTAAAATAGCACACAGATCATCAATAATAGCCAGCGCTGTAAGAAATACTTTTAATGCTACCGGTACCCGCTTACCCAATAGTGATAATATGCCAAGCGCAAAAGCTATATCGGTAGCCATGGGTATACCAATGCCAGCCTGTGTAGAGCTGTTGTAATTGAAGAATAAATAGATACCTGCAGGTACAAGAATGCCACCCGCAGCTGCAAATATCGGCAACAAAGCATCCTTTGGTTTAGATAATTCCCCTCTGTAAACTTCCCGTTCCAGTTCCAGCCCAATCAGCAAAAAGAAAATCGCCATCAGACCGTCATTTACCCAATGACCAATGCTTAAACCAGCAAGTTTTATTTGCCAGAAGCTGTTATAGGCTTCTCCTGCACCGCTATTAGCTATTATAAGCGAAATAACCGTGCATATGATCAGTATCAGGCCTCCGGCTTTTTCACTATTAAAAAACTCATTGAATAATTTAGTAAGCTTCATATAATACTTGTTAAACGTTTTGTCAATTGATCTGCAATTTTATGGCACCAACAAACCTGCCGACCATTGCAATGCCACCACGGTTTTGTAATACTTTGCCTTCAGTTCCTGCAATTTCAGTAATGCCTCAAGTGCTTTATTCTCCCTCGAATTTATTAAAAACAGGGAACTTTCACCAGCCCTGAATCGTATTTCTTCACCACGCTGCAAAGCAAGGTAATTGAGGTAAGCTTTTTCCTGAATGCCCACCTGGTTCCTTAATGCAAGCAATTCATTGAAATAACTTTTTACTTTATTTTGTACCTGTAATTGTTTTTGATCTTGTTGCAAAGAAGTTTCTGTTATTTTTAGCTTTGCCAGTTTATATGATGCACGGCCTTCTGAAAACCTCAGCGGCACTGCTACTGAAACCCCGTATTGAAAATTATTTTCCAACAAAGGCGTGGTGGCTGTTTTATAAATATCGTACCCTTTACCCAACTGGTTGTAAAGAAGATTCACTTTTGGTAAAAGCTCCTGGAACTTTAGTTTCTTTTCCACTTGCAACACATCCAGCTTGTAGTTGTACAACAATAATTCCGGATGATTTAATCTTGCTGCTTGCAACAGGCCAGGTAAGTCTGCCACCGGCTCATCTTCTATAGCGGCAGTTACAAGGTCCTCGGCAGGAATTACCTCCATTGGCAGATCGTAAGGTTGCTTACCTGCGGTCCAGAGGAACACATTCAATTCCAAAGCGGCATTCTGAAATTCTAACTGGGCCTGAGATTGTAATACCTGGAATTGCTGCAATTGAGATAACGCTTCAGTAGTATCGATGGCAGGGCGTTCACCTAACCGGAATGCGGTGGTTACCAATTTTAACCGTTGTTCATTTACTGCTACTGCACCATTCGATATTTTATACACCTGGTATTGGTAAGCCCAGTTCCAGTAAGCTTTCGCCGCATCAAGCACCAGGTCATTCAATATATTCCTTCTTTCAATAACGGATGCGTCCTGCATGATCTTAGCGGTTTGCAGGGCAGCTCTTCGTTTATCCATCAGCAGGTTTTTTGCCAGCGGTATGCTTAAACCAAAGTAACTGGTTTCGCCCCTTGTTTCTTCCGGACTTGTGCGGTTGCCAGATAAATATTCAAGCCCCGCACTAACTTCAATTCCAAACCATGTAGGAATGTTCAATTCAGGACGGTTATAATTGTAATACCGGGTGCCATCAAATGTTTTATTGGCCGCACTATTCTGAAAAACCGGATCAAACGCTCCCCTGCTAAAGGTCAGTTCAGCTTTTGCTTTTTCGAGTAGTATGTCTGCCTGTAGGGCCACCGGGTGGTATTGCTGCACAATACTTATTACCTGTTCAACAGATAGCTCTTTGTTGTTTTGCGCATGCGATATTTCCGGTGCTACCATCAATATCAACAAAAAAATATATAGCACCAGTTTCATTTCTTTTCTTTTTTTACGGTTTCCCCATTAGTGTAGTAATCTGGCGGAAAACCATTGATATTACGCCATAATTCATACCATACCGGTACATTATTCAGCAAGGCGATCCCCTGGGCACCTGTTCCCAGTTTTAACTCTTTGGGCCATGCTCTCTCTGCCGGATTGGGTTTAATTAATACCCTGAACTTTCCATTATAACTCACATTACTTTCTACAGCAACGATCACGCCTCCAAAAGTTCCGGAGGAAGCCTGGGGCCATCCACTAAATACGATGGCCGGAAAACCATCAAACATAAATCTTACTTTTTGTCCGTTGGCTACCAAGGGCAGGTCTAACGGCCGCACATATAATTCTACGGCGTATTGAACTTTATCCGGTACGATCTCGGCAATCATATCACCATCTTTTACGTACTCGCCAATACCGGCCTTCTGCGCCTTTACTATCTGGCCACTTTGTGAAGCAGTTAAAAAATACATTCCATTGCGGATGACATAGCTGGCATACTGGTTTTGTAATTTGGCAATATCTGCCTCGCCACTAGCCACCTGTGTCAGTGATTGAAACTGGTCGCCGCGAGCCTTGGTTACCTTCTCCATGTTTTCCTGCTGCTGTGCGCTCATTTCAATCCTTGTAATGGTGAGGTCTTGTTTACTATTAGCCAGTTTATTTTCTGCACTTATTTTTTTTGCCAGTGAATTTTGAAATTGCTGGTTTCTTGTTTCCAGTTGGGTCATGGATACCAGACCGCTGTCGTACATTGCTCTTTGCCGGCTATACTGTTTTAAGCCAATGGCATAATCGTTATTAGCAGCGGCAGCTTCTGCGCTATCTGCCTGAACTTTAAGAGCTAACTGGTTAAGTTTATTTGCAAGCTGGCTCAGCTTCAAATCCAGACCGCTGTTGATAGCGCTTATCTGTTGGTTGGTCATGCCCACTTTATCTTTGTAGAATCCTACAGATTGTTGCTTACCTGCCAGTTGTTCCCTGGTTCGTTCAAGTAAGTTCGGATCAAGGTAGTCGGCTTTTACCTCGCTAAGTTGTACCAATGTATCTCCAGCTTTCACATAGTCGCCCTCTTTAATATACCATTTCATAACCCGGCCGCCAATGATAGTATTTACCTGTTGCGGCCGCTGGTCTTGTTGCAAAGTAGTTACCGTTCCTGTTGCCCGGATATTCTGCGTCCACGGTAAAAAAAGAAAGACCAGAAATATGCCCACACAAAGAAAAAACCACCATTTTACACGGCTTTCTTTTTTGCTTAGGTAGATAAGGTTGTATGCTTTAAATGTTGTGTTATGTTCCATTAGTTCCTATTAATTTTTTAATGATTTTCTTTTATGCTGGCATTGCCATCATAAATAGTGATTATCTTATTGCATGTAGCGGCAAATTCATCATCATTGGTAATAACGATAATGGTTACACCTTTCATAATTTTCAATGTCTCTTTCAACCTGAGGCTATTTTCCGGGTTCATATTCAACCATGGCTCTTCTAACAGCAACAGCCTGGGGGCCGCAGCCAGCGCCCTTACCAGCAGTATCTTCTGCACCACATTGCGAGGCAGGCGCTGACCGGTAGGGTCCAGTAATGTATCGTAACCATTTGGCAAACCGGCTACAAACTCATTTAGTCCGGTTTTTTCGGCGTAATAGATAATTGTTTCAATGGCAATATTCTTACCCAGTACAATATTTTCCCTCAGGCTACCCTGAAAGATATCCTGGTCATGGGTAAGCACCCCTATTTGAGAGCGAACCGATGCAAGATTATAATTGGCCAATGGCAAACCATCCAGCAGGTAAGAACCAGTGAAGCCGGTATAAGCTCCAGCCAAAATTCGAAACAGCGTTGATTTTCCCGAACTGTCTTTACCCCTGATGCAGACTTGCTCACCCGCCGTTATCCTAAACGATACATCCTGAAAAAGGGGCTTTTTTTCATTATAAGCAAAAGCCATATTCTTCATTTCAAGGCCAAGCCCTTCTCCATTCTTTCCCAATATTTCGGTACCATTTTCTTCCAGTGCGGTATCAGTAAGGTTAGATAATTTTTCAACAGCAGTAAGTGTATCATAGGCGCTGCTAAGGTTCATGATCAGTTTTTCAACCGAGGTAAGCACTAATAAAATCACAATCTCCGCAGCAATGAACTGGCCAATATTCAATTGCTGATTTACCAGCAAAATAGTTCCAACAATCAGCATAGCTGCTGTAATGATCGTTTTAAAAATTACCAGCACATTGAACTGGAAAAGCAGCACTTTAAAATGTTTGGTTCTTGCCTGAAGGTAATTACCTACATGGCCATCAGTTTTTTCCAGGTGTAGGTTGTTATAGCCTGTTAGCTTGATAGATTTTACAACCCTGGCTGTTTCCTCCAGCCATGCTGCTACTTTGTATTTGTAGGTACTTTTATCAAGGCTTGTTTGTAAACCAAGTTTGCCACTGTACCTGATAATTAGCCAAAGCAACAGCACCAGCACAATTCCAAACAATATAAATGCAGGATGATAAAATCCCAGTAATATCAAGCCCACCAATATCTGCACGGTGGCAGTTGGAATATCCAGCAATAATTTAGACAGGCTTTTTTGTAAAACCGGGATATCAAAAAAGCGGTTAATCAGCTCAGGAAGATAGACATGATCGTTTTTATTCAGATCCATGCGGGGAATATGCTCAGCAAAAGCAAAGGAATACCTGGCAAATATTTTTTGCTGAATTTTTTCTATGATTTTCATCTGGTTTATCTGCATAATGCCGGCCACCAGCACACCCGTTACTACCAGGAACACCAGCACTACAAGTGAGGCACGCATAGACGCTCCTAGTACAAACCCGATGATGGCCTGCACACCCAGGGGCAGCGAGAGCTGGATCAACCCATTAAGAATGGCATAAAAATAAACAGCAGAAATTTCTTTCTTTTCAAGTTTTACCAGGTTTAATATCCTGGCAACAGGATTTTTTGTTAAAGGCATTCGATTTATTTTAGTCATATACATTAAGATGCTGGCATACCGTTGCACACCAGGGAAAGATCTTTGCTGTTAAACTAAGAAAAATTTGGGGGAGGCGTATGCTTTTCCAGGCAGGGAGAAAGCTTAATTTTTTCTGAAAGATGGTAAGCGGTATTCAGCTTACTTTCAATAATATCATTGTAATGTATCGTTGCCTGGCAGGTTTTAGTGTCCTTACCATCAGCAGTTTGCATTTTTTCAGGACTTTTTTCTTCATCTACCAGGAACAAGCCGGTTTCTATTTGCAACACCGTACAAACCGCAGGGGCGAATTGAACAAGTGCAAAGAAAACACACAATATGACAGCTATTTTTTTCATTCAGATGCGCAAATATAGTCAACCTCGTAACGATTAATGCACATTAAATGTTTGGTAATCGTCATATTTTTTTATACCTCGCCGGTAGAAGAAGGAAGCTTATCATATTCACCCTTGAACGCATACCATCCAAAGATCATAAGCCCCAGGGCAATGGGCGTAAAAATTACAATGATGATGATCCAGGGTATAGGTTGGTTGATATCTTTACTGCCACCGCTGCTTATGTTGTGCACAGCACTAGTTACCATCAGGTAAATTGCTACCGGCGCTAACAGCATCCAAACCAATCCCATTATTTTTTTAATTGTATTCATCGCTTAGGTTTGAGATGATTAAATTATTTTATTCATGCACATCATTATTCTTTTTATTAGTCAGGTATAAAGCTCCAATTACAAAACATAATCCCGCAACGCCAATAGGATACCAAAGCCCCACTAAGGGGTCTGCCGTAAAACTAGCGGATAATAATGTAGCAATAAAAGGCACCAGGCCGCCAAACACCCCATTGCCAATATGATAAGGCAGGCTCATGGAAGTGTACCGGATCCTGGTAGGAAACAATTCTACCAGGAATGCTGCAATAGGACCATAGGCCATGGTAACAAAAATAATCATGACCCACACCAGGAATATAAATTTCCATTTCAATCCTGCTGTAAGTAGTTTATTATCGTATACCGGTTTACGATCTTTCTTAATTTCCATCCTCCCATCAATACTATTCATTATTGTATCTGCCCTGTTCTCAACAAACTGTGTGTTATTAGTCAGCGCCCATCTTATTTTATAATGGTTTACCAAAACCTGCTGGCCGCCTGTTTGTAATGTATCCGTTTTTACAACTGTGCTGGCATCCGGCGTTACGAGCATATTCGCTTGTAACGCCCATTCCTTAGCCTGCGTATCTTTTAAGAAAGTGCCGAATATCGGCCTGTAAAAAATTACGCCAAGCAACATACCTGTCAGCATGATCCACTTGCGGCCAACCCGATCGCTCAGCCATCCAAAAAATAAAAAGAACGGCGTAGCCAGTCCGATGGCCCAAAGCATGATCTCCCTGTTCTGAATAAAATCCAGCTTAACTGTATTCTCTAAAAATGATTGTGCGTAAAACTGGCCGGTGTACCAAATAACGCCCTGCCCCATCACCGCCCCAAAAAGTGCCAGCAACACCATCTTAAAATTTGCCTTGTGGCCAAAACTTTCTTTCAATGGGTTTACAGATCTTTTGCCTTCGGCTTTTAATTTCGAAAACAACGGCGACTCTTCCATCTTCAGCCTGATATAAGCCGACACCAGCACCAGCAATATGGATAGCCAGAATGGATAGCGCCATCCACCCCATTCTGCATTGAACTCCGCTTCGCTCATACTTCCCTTCACCAGCATAATAATACCCAGCGAAATAAATAAACCCAGGGTTGCCGTGGTTTGTATCCAACTGGTAAAATAACCTCGGCGGTGTGCCGGCGCATGTTCTGCTACGTAAGTGGCAGCGCCACCATATTCTCCACCCAAAGCAAGGCCCTGCACAAGTCTTAAAAATAATACGAGCAACGGTGCGGCAATACCGATTGTTTTATAGGCAGGCACCATTCCTATTAAAAATGTAGAGCCGCCCATTAAAACGAGGGTTAGTAAAAAAGTAGATTTCCGCCCAATCATATCGCCAAGCCGGCCAAAAACAAGCGCTCCAAATGGCCGCACGATAAACCCGGCGGCAAAAATGGCCAGTGTGCTTAAAAGTGCCGTGGTGGAGTTTCCGTCCGGGAAGAACTGGATAGAAATCGTTTTGGCAAGCATACCAAAAATGTAAAAATCATACCATTCAATCAACGTTCCTAACGATGAGGAGAAGATGATTTTACCTATGCCCGACCGGGCCTTAATTGCATCCATGGAATTAAGATAGCTTTTTTTTAAAATGATAGTGAATATTTTTTTTCAAAATTGACTGATGAATGATTCTTTCTAAATATAAAATGGTTTAAGTGGCTGCTTTTTTTTAATTTGAAGCTTTAGAAAAAATTATACACGATGAGTTATCCATACCAGATAAAAAGTTTTGAAGAATATAAGGCCGCCTACCAGCAAAGTGTAGAAGATCCCGAGGGTTTCTGGGGTAAGATTGCTGAAAATTTTCTGTGGCGAAAAAAGTGGAGCCATGTATTAAATTGGAATTTTATTGATCCGCAGGTAGAGTGGTTCGCCAATGCCAAACTCAACATTACAGAAAATTGCATTGACCGCCATTTACCAGAAATGGCCGATAAACCTGCCATCATTTGGGAACCCAATAACCCTGAAGAGCGCACAAGAACGGTTACCTATGCCCGGCTGCATAAAAGAGTTTGCCAATTTGCCCAGGTGCTTAAAAACAATGGGGTAAAAAAAGGCGACCGTGTTTGTATTTATATGGGAATGATTCCCGAACTGGCATATGCTGTGTTGGGCTGTGCCCGTATTGGTGCCATACACAGCGTAGTATTTGGTGGCTTTAGTGCACAAAGCATTGCCGACAGGCTGGAAGATGCGCAGGTGGAATACATTGTTACATGTGATGGAGCATATCGTGGTGCAAAAGTTATTCCGCTGAAAAGTATCATAGATGATGCTCTTATTGGCAACAAGACCGTGAAGCGTGTAATTGTGTACACCCGAACAAGAACACCGGTAAGCATGATTAAAGACCGGGATCTATGGTGGGAAGATGAAATGGAATATGCACTGGAACAAATAGAAAAAGAAGGTGTAGCCAGTTTTGAACCGGAAGAAATGGACGCAGAAGACCCGCTGTTTATTTTATATACCTCCGGCAGCACCGGCAAGCCGAAAGGCGTGGTGCATTCCACGGCTGGCTATATGGTTTGGACCAATTATACTTTTGTAAATGTTTTTCAATACAAGCCCGGCGATGTTTTCTTTTGCACCGCTGATATTGGCTGGATAACCGGCCACAGCTACATTGTATATGGCCCGCTGAGTGCTGGCGCTACCAGCCTGATGTTTGAAGGCATACCTACCTGGCCAGATGCCGGTCGCTTTTGGGATATTGTAGACAAGTACCAGGTAAATACTTTGTACACGGCTCCAACGGCCATCAGGAGTTTAATGAGTTATGGACTAGAACCACTCAAAGGCAAAGATCTCAGCTCCTTAAAAGTACTGGGCACCGTTGGCGAACCTATTAATGAAGAAGCATGGCATTGGTACGATGAACATATTGGCAAAAAGAAATGTCCAATTGTGGATACCTGGTGGCAGACAGAAACTGGTGGCATCATGATTTCGAACCTGGCAGGCATTACACCTGCAAAACCTGGATGGGCTACTTTACCATTACCGGGCGTACAACCGGTACTGGTAGATGAAAAGGGAGCCCCCTCCCAACCTCCCCCCGAGGGGGAGGAGCGGGAGTCTTCACGGCCGAGGCAAACTGCACGACCATCGAGCTATAGGCTTTTTAAGGAGTTGGCAAAACAACACAGGATAAATCCTACTGATGCAGAAATTGCTTTGTGGCAATCCTTGCGTAGCAATCAAACTGGCTATCACATAAGGCGACAACATATTATTGATGAACTTATTGTTGATTTTGTTTGTCTGAAAAAAAATCTGATCATTGAAGTAGATGGTGGATATCACCTTAACGAAGAACAGAAAAAATTAGATGATGCACGTACAACGTATCTAAAAGAACTTGGCTTTGAAGTAATAAGGTTCACCAATGAAGAAGTAATGAACAATATTGATGCTGTAGTTCGGCAATTAAAAGAAAAGCTCAATAGCATGTCCGAAGCTGGCAAAGTCTCCCCCACGGGGGGAGATTTAGAGGGGGCTGAGGGGGCTGAATTTACAAAAGGCAACCTTTGCATAAAGGCGCCATGGCCCGGCATTATACGCACCACCTACGGTGATCATGAAAGGTGCCGCACCAATTATTTTGCTGCATACCCTGAATTATATTTTACCGGTGATGGTGCATTAAGGAATGAAGAAGGATTTTACCGCATCACCGGGCGGGTGGATGATGTATTGAATGTTAGTGGTCACCGCATTGGCACCGCAGAAGTGGAGAATGCTATCAATATGCACGCAGGTGTAATTGAAAGTGCCGTAGTAGGCTATCCGCATGATGTGAAGGGGCAAGGCATATATGCTTACATTATACTGGGTAAACGACATTCTGATGATGAACTTACGAGGCAGGATATTTTGCAAACTGTTAGCAGGATTATCGGTGCTATTGCAAAGCCAGATAAGATTCAGTTTGTAACAGGCTTACCCAAAACCCGCAGCGGAAAGATCATGCGAAGGATACTGAGAAAAATTGCTGAAGGCGAAATGAGTAACCTTGGTGATACGAGCACCTTGCTAGACCCGGGAGTGGTAGAAGATATTAAACAAGGTAAATTGTAAATACAAAACTGCCATCCGAAAGGATGGCAGTTTTTTTGTAGTCAATTATTCAGATCTTAATAACCGAATATCTCGTCCAGGCTCAGCTTTTTAACTTCACCTAATTTCTGCAGGTCCTCCATCTTCACTTTGTCTTCTGATGCTACAATGGCATAGGTATAAGCTTTTCCTGCAATGTACTTGCTGTGAAAATCTTTCAGTTCCTTGAAACCTATTTTGTCAACTGTAGCATATTTCTTTATCCGCAGGTCTTCTTTCAAACCCTTGTTCTCAGCATCAAGGAAATTAAAAATAATACCATCCTGGGTAATGCGCTGTGTTTCTATATCTTTCTTAATACCACTCCTTGCAAATGCAATATTTGATTCCAGCTCAGGAATGTCATTTAGTAATTCATTCATGGCATTTACAGCTTCATTAAATTTATCTGCCTGGCTGCCTACATAAGCAATGGTGTAAAAAGGATCTTCCTTTTTTTCTGGTGTTACATAAAATGCAAAGGTTGAATAAGCCAGAGCCTTTGACTCCCTGATGGTTTGAAACACTACTGCTCCCATGCCACCACCAAAATAATTATTGAACATATTTACAATGGCTTCTTGCTCCGGGTCGTAAAGGTTATTGTTCCTTATCCAGCGGGTTTCTGCCTGAACCATATTGTAGTTGGCAAATAACACCTGGTTATTGGTTTGTTCTGCGGGCTTAAAGTTTGTTTTAACCGGCGCTGCTTTAAATGTAGCAGGAAGTGTATGCATTTTCTTCAGCGATGCCGTTAAGAAAGGTAATGGCTGAGGACCGTAATACAGCACATCGTGGGGATATTTATTTAAGCCATGCAATAACTCTACCAGGTCTTCCGCTTCCAGGTCTTTTAATTCCTCATCACTAAGCACATAGTTGAATGGGTTGTTGGCACCATACCGGGCATAACTGGTTAAGCCATTCATGATGGCACCTTTGTTAGCCTTTGCATCAGACCTGGCTTTTAGTAAGCGGGCCTTAAATGAAGCAAGTGCATCTTTATCAGCTTTGCTATTGGCTAACAGGTCTTCAAACAAGCTTACTGCTTTGTCAAAGTTTTCCTGCAATCCTTCAATGGTAACAGTAGTATATTCTGCAGCTGCAGATACGTTGAAGCTGCTGGCAATCTTGTAAAACTCTTTGGTGATTTCCTCTGCAGATTTTTTATTTGTACCAAGGAATGAAAGGTATTGTGCAGCAATTGCAAGCTTCTTATCGTTCCAGGTGCCCATATCAAAACGATACCGCAAACGGAATAAGCTGTTGTCCTTATTTTGAACATATAATAATCTTGCAGGCCCAATAGTAGATTTTTGCAGGTCTTTGCTATAGTCTATCCAAACTGGCTTTACCGGTGTGGCAGCCATTTCGTTTACCTGCTTTACAAATGGCGACTGCTTGGTACTGTTGGTTTCAACCGGTGTGATGGCCGGCTTTTCTACCTTCGCAGTATTCACATTCTCCCCTTTTCTTTTATAAATAGCAACATAATTGTCGCCAAGGTACTTGTTGGCAAAGGCCACAATATCCTTTTTAGTGATCTTTGATAAGTCCTCTACATAAGCCACCTGGCCTTTCCAGTCAAGCTCGCTGGTAAATGCATTCATTAAATTAGAAGCCCTTGAGCTATACGTTTCAGTTGCCTGGATGGTATTCTTTTTTAAGTTATTAATGATAGATGTGATCAGTTCATCATCGAAATTTCCTTTTTTAAGTTTCTCAACTTCACCTAGCATCAAGTCCTTCACATCTTCCAGGCTTTGCCCTTGTGTGGCATTACCGCTCATGTAAAGTATGCCATAATCAATAAGGGTAAATGCCGATGCACTAGCCCTTAGCAATTTCTGTTTCTTCACCAGGTTCAAATCAATAAGACCTGCTTTGCCATTGGTTAATATCTGGCCAATCAGGTCGGCCATCAATACATCCTTGTCTTTGTTACCAGGCAAGCGAAAACCGATTACAACACTTTCAGCATCGGGACCTACTACTTCTGCAATAATGGGAGCAGTAATGGGTGCCTCAGGCTTAAAGGTATATTTCGGCACAGGCTTATTCTGCATATAAGAGAAGGCTGCATCAATTTTCTTTATCATTACATCAGAATTAAAATCACCGCTCATGATAACGGCCATATTATTTGGCACATAATAAGTATTGAAGTATTTCCTGATTTCTACCAGCGATGGGTTCTTCAAATGCTCGATGGTACCAATAGTAGTTTGCTGACCGTAATTATGATTCTTAAATAATTCTCCAAATAGCTTTTCAAATACCTTACTGTTATCGCTGTCCAGGGTACGATTTTTTTCTTCGTACACGGCCTCCAGTTCGGTATGAAAAATACGTAACTGCAGGTTACGGAAACGCTCTGCCTGCACCGCCAGGTATTTATCTATTGATCCGGCAGGAACATCATCTGTATAAACAGTTTGTTCAAAAGAAGTGAATGCGTTGGTTCCCTGCGCACCCATAGAGCTCATCATCTTGTCATACTCGTTAGCAATGGCATAGCGACTTGCAACACCAGATATTGAATCGATCTGGTGGTAAATGGCTTTCCGTTTTTCAGGATCGGTGGTTTTATTATACACTTCGTACAGGTCACTTATTTTGTCCAGCTCGGGTTTTTCTTTCTCCCAATCCAGGGTGCCATATTTATCGGTACCCTTAAACACCATGTGCTCCAGGTAATGCGCCAGGCCTGTTTGGGTGCCAGGGTCTGTTTTGCTACCTGCTTTTACAGCAACGTATGCCTGTATGCGTGGGTCTTTATTAGTGGGACTCAAAATAACCGTAAGCCCATTCTTTAATGTATAATACCTTGCTTTAGACGGATCGTTGCTTACATACTTGTAGGTATACCCGCCAGAAGTGGCCTCTTTCCATTCAAATTTAGAAGACTGAGCAAATACTGCCAGGGATACGAAACACAGCAGGACAGTAATGAGCTTTTTTGAAATTTGCATAATGTATAATTTTTATATTTGAGGATGGTAAAAATAGCCAATCTTCGCTAATAATTTAAACCGCTTATCAATTGATTAAGGTATTTTTGAAATTTTAAAATTGCCAATGAAAAAAATATTTAAACTATTCCTAAGGAGCCTGCTGGTTTTATTTATCCTGCTGAATATTGTTGTGATCTTCCAGGCTTATAAATTCACCCATTATTACGAGCGCAACGAAGTGCTGATAAAAAAACAGGAAAATAAAACCGGCTGGGATATTAGCAAAGAGATCATGTTTGGCGCCAACTATGTTAAGCAGGAGAACACAGCCCCGGATACAGTAGTACAAACGGTTCAACTCGTTACAGCCAATAACCTTTCACTAGAAGCCTGGTATATTCCTGTTGCAAATGCAAAAGGAAGTATTGCCATGTTTCACGGGCATGGAGGCAAAAAATCTTCTATGTTACCAGAGGCGGCTTATTTCCGCAAGATGGGCTACAATATTTTATTGGTAGACTTCAGGGCGCATGGCAACAGCCAGGGCAACACCTGCACCATTGGTTATAAAGAGGCAGAAGATGTGAAGCTTGCTTACGACTGGCTGAAAAATAAAGGAGAGCAAAACATTACGCTATATGGCATCTCATTGGGTGCAGCCACCATTACCAAGGCCATCAACGATTATCCTATCAAGCCATCCAGGCTTATTTTAGAAATGCCCTTCGGTACATTAACCAATGCTGTGGAAGGCAGGGTTAAAATGATGGGCCTTCCGGCCCAGCCTATATCAACCCTGCTTACTTTTTGGGGAGGCACCTTGCATGGCTTTTGGGCATTCAACCTGAGCCCTGAAACCTATGCCAAAAAAATAACCTGCCCGGTATTGCTACAACGGGGCACAAACGACCCGAGGGTAACTGCCGAAGAAACCAATATGATTTACCATCACATCAGTAGCCCTAAAAAATTAGTGCTGTACGAAAACAGCGGCCATGAATCTTTGTACAAAAAAGAACCGCAAAAATGGGAAGCTGAAGTAAAGACTTTTCTACAATAATGAATCCACATAAAATAGCCATCAGGGATTATACCTACCAACTGCCAGATGAGAAAATAGCTCTTTATCCTTTGGAACAAAGGGACGCCTCAAAAATGCTCGTATACAAAAAGGGTATCATCACGGAGCATCGCTTTAACCAGTTGGCGGAACATTTACCTGCAAACAGCCTGTTGGTATTTAACAACACAAAGGTGATTAATGCAAGGTTGCGCTTTAAAAAAAATACGGGGGCCGGCATTGAAATTTTTTGCCTGGAGCCACTTGGTGCAATCAGTGAATACACAAGTGTAATGAATGCCACGAGTTCGGTATTATGGAAATGCCTGGTGGGCGGCGCTGCCAAATGGAAACAGGAATCGCTGATAAAGCCTGTTATTATAAATGGGGAGGAAGTAATTCTTACTGCCGAAAAAATAGAAAAATTACCAGACGCTTATAGCATACAACTTTCCTGGAGCCCTTCGCATTACTCGTTTGCGGCCATAGTGGAAGCTGCGGGCGATACGCCGCTACCGCCCTATATTAAGCGTGATACAGATAATGAAGACAGCAGCCGTTACCAGACAATTTTTGCCAGGGAGGAAGGATCAGTTGCTGCACCAACCGCCGGTTTACATTTTACCGAAACACTTTTTGAGGAACTGACCGCAAAGGGTATACGCAAAACATGGGTGACCCTTCATGTAGGTGCCGGTACCTTTAAGCCGGTAAAAGCAGAAAGCATGCAGGACCATGAAATGCATGCAGAATATATTGATGTGAGCAAGGGCTGTTTAACAGAATTATTGAGCAACGAAGGACCTGTTTGTGCAGTAGGCACCACCTCTTTAAGAACGTTGGAATCTTTATACTGGATGGGCGTGAAAGCATTTTTACAACCCGGCGAAACCAGTATATCAATTGCGCAGTGGGATGTGTACCAGGCACCGCTGGCTGCATCTACAGTGACGCCGAAACAAGCGCTGGAAGCATTATTAAGATGGATGGAGAATTATAAGTTGGACCGGATCTTCACCCAAACACAATTATTAATTGCGCCAGGCTATCGTTTCCGGCTGTGCAATATGCTTATTACTAATTTTCATCAGCCCCAATCAACGCTGTTGTTATTAGTGGCTGCGGCAATAGGCGATGACTGGAAGAAGATGTATGAATATGCCCTGCAAAACGATTTCCGTTTCCTGAGTTATGGTGATGGTAATCTCGTATATATTGACCAATGAAATAAAAAACAAACTCCCGGATTTTTTAAGGCCTGATGCTTACTGGTGTACCTACCGGAATATAGCTGTATAAATCTTTCATTTCAGAATACTTTACAGAAACACAGCCATCGGTCCAGTTGTAGAAATTATCAATGGTCCATTCTTCCTGCGGCCGGGTAGCGTGTATGGCAATGCCATCGCCAATGCGGGCGGTTTTTGGAATAATGCCTTTTTGCTTTCGCTCATTAAAGCGGCGAACACTTTCGCCGGTTGGATAATCAAGTAACAACTCGTAGCTCCACTTGGGATGAATTTTTTTCAACACAACTTTAAATTCCCCGGTAGGTGTACGCTTATCGCCTTCCTTCATTTTATCACTAAGATCTTTACTGCCAAAAACGATAGGATAAGTAGCATACCAACCTTCGTCGTCATACACTTTTAATTCATAATCACTCTTATCAATAATTATGTAATAAGGATTAGCAGTCAGCATGCGAAGATCTTTAGGCTGCCCGTTGGTGCGCACACTTTGCTTTAACTGGCGTGAAGGAACAAAAGCCATGATGGCAACCAACAACAATACTGAAAGAAGAGGTAGCAAAAAACGGTGCTTCATAGTAGAGGAAAGATTTAAGTTCTATTAGTAAAACGAACGCCCTGTTCAATTATTTTATAGCAGTAAAACATTAACTGACAACTGGTGTTTTTACTTGCTTTTTCTTGCAGATAAAGTTATAAAAGGTGCCGTAATATTACCTGTTAATTTTACCAGAATATTTCTGAACAGATTAAGATATTTTTTAAACCCCGGCGTGTAGGAATTGTAAAATCCGGGTTGTACAGAAAGGTGGAAGCCATAGTGGCTGTAAATATATCGATAGTCACGGATGGAAAGTACTCTCTCCGTCCAACTACCTGTTTCAGGATTGCAAGTGTTGCCAGCCCTTGCGGGAGGCACAGGGAATTCGCCGGTTTGCTTGTAGTGGGTTACACATTTTACAATATCGTATTTGTTTAGCCCTCGGGTGGCTATGGCCAGCTTCTCCAGTTCTGCGCTATTTGCATCCTCAAAATTTTCGGCAACGATCCGCCGGCGCATCTCCAAAAATGATAGGTGTGCTTCGGCTCCTGCTAGTTCAAAGTCTGCAGGGTCACTTCCTTCAAACTCATCTCTTAGCTGAATTTTCTCCAGTTGCTTTAACTTAAAATAATTGGAAGGATTGGAAGCCGTAGTAAATACGGTTACCATGGCCGGGTTCAGTTCCTGCACACTGCCAAAAAAATCATCCAGGTTATAAATATGTTCTATAACATCGGTGCCCACAATAGCATCAATCTTATTCATGTAACCCCTGGAAAGCAGGTCGGTAATATCGCCGCCAACAAATTCATCGGGGTATACCTGTAAAGCAAGGGCCAGCATCCTGGCTGCACGAATAAAATCTTTGTCCTGGTCGCAGATAATAACCGTATGAAAACCGCAATGTCTTGCAAAAATACCTAACAGGCCATTTCCTGCGCCATAATCAACCAAACAAATATCCCCGGCATTCTTATTACTCAGTTGCATCACTTCATCTAACACAGATGCATAAATAGCCAGGTAATACAATTGATGGCGTTGCAAATGCTGCAGGTAACGGCGGGCATAATCGCTCATGTTTACCTGTGCAATATCTAACTCACCAAGTTTTTGGGCAAATGAATGAATATAATGTTTACAAAAAGAGGCCACCTGCATCGATGCAAAATAAAGACAATAACACAAAGAAACCTTCGCTTGCAGTAAAATACATTTTGCAAGCGAAGGTAATATGAAAGCTAATAGCTGATTCTACCAGTTACTAAAGCGGAACCCTACGGTGTAAGGCCGCATATCAAGGCTGTGTTCATAAATAGATTTGGGGCTGTAGCTGCCGTATAGTTTTACCGGGCCAAGGCCAAGTTCTGCTATGTAGGAGAACTTGAACTTTTCCAGGTCATATTCGCCTTTGTTTTTCTTTTTACCACGCTCATCGCTTTTTTGTTTGTTACGCTGGCTATACAGGTAGCCGGCACTAACCCCAAAACTTGCACTTATACCTTTTTTAGATGAATTAGGATTGCTGTTAAAATTAATCATAAGCGGAACCGTAAGGTAGTCTGCGGCCAGCTTATTTTTAGAAAAGGCAATGGAATCCCTGAAGATAAACGGGCTGTTGGTTTGCATACCGCTACTGTATGGAATAGTGCCACCCTCGCTATAACTGATGGCAGACTTATAGCGGTAATTGTTTAACTCCAGGCCTACGCCATATTTCAGGTTCACATAATTCTTTACGAGGCTCAGCCGCTGCATCACGATCCAGATATTTACGTTGATACTTTTGCCGGTACGTAATTTAAAATCGGAGCTGCCAAGTGCAGGGCTACCGGGTCTGTCAACAAGGTAATTACCTGTAGACGCATAATTGGTCTGGTCGTCATAATTTGCAAAACCGAGATCCAGTATCCACCAATTGGTACTTACCTTACTATTACTTTTTCCCTGGTAATCTTTTCTACCCATCGTAATGGCAACGGCTCCATCTTCATTAGCGTCGCCTTTTTTTCCTTTTTTAATAATAAGGATATTGCCTACACGAATGGTGTCTCTTTTTGTGGCTGGCTGGCTGGTATCCGCTACCGGGGTGGTTTCTATTTGTGCTTTGCTGCTGAGTGCGGCCACTAGGATGGCCATTAAAAGGGTAAACTTTTTCATGATCTGCTTTTTTATTTATTAATGATTTTTATTTTACGGCAAATTCGAAGCCTGCAATTTTAAGGCTGTTGCCTGTTTTTATGTTGGCAGTACGGGCTACCGTTCTTTTTAGTTTTTTAAAGAAAGCGCCTGCTTTTGTATGGGCAACCGTTTCTTCATCCAGTAAAAAAATATGGTTGTCGCCCTCGCCGTCATTCAGCAGGGCATTCCTGGTGTACGTTTCTCGTTCATTAACGCTATTATTGGAAACCAGCTTGGCATAAGTTGGTTTCTCTGTGTTGCTGATATTTGCAGCAAGGTCTGCTTTGTTTACTGGAGTTGATTGTACCAATTTTGCTGTTGATTGCATCGGCTCCAAAATATCTTCTTCCTGCTGAATAGCTTGTTTAAATAGCTGCCTGTCCGTTGCTTTACGTTCAACGCCGGCAATCGCTTCCTTTGAATTGTTTGTTCTCATACTGGTAGTTTTTGGGGTAGGTGTTGTTGCGGGCTGCTCATTTTCAATTGATGCTAAAGCCGTTGCTGTTTGTTTCTGTTGAACCGCCTCAGCAGGTGTTTCAGTATTTACCAGTTTGCTGTCATTTACATCATTACTTGTTTTAGGTGCCACTTTGATAGCTGGTTGACCAGCCACCTGTTCTGCGGGCTGCACCTTTCGGTTCAACAGGTTCATCCCCGTAAAACATCCTGCACCAATTAATGCGGCTGCTACGGCCCACTTAATAATACGCATGGTAACCAGCCTGCCTTTTTCCTGGCGGTACAAAATAGCTTTGTTGGGAAAAGGAAGCAGTTCATCAGCATCCAGCTTTGTTTTTTGCCAGGTAGCCAGTTCAGCCTGCATTATTTTATTTGTCTCCAGCTTTTTATCAAAGGCCTGCATGGCTGCCGCATCCAGTTCAGCATCCAGGTAAAGCATCAAATCATTCGGGGGCATGGCATCTTCGGGTGCTGCCTTATACAAACCTTTCTTTTCCATCTTCATTTCTCCGGGCAACAACACAGTTTCCTTCAACAATTCGAGTTCAGCCTGTAGCGCCGGATGTGTAATCGCAAATGCTTCCACCGCTTTCCGTTCTGTAGCAGACAACTCATCATCTACATACATCAGGAAAAAATACTCGTAATTATGTTCGTTAATGTTCATGTTTCGTTTTTAGAATTTCCAGTCCCACTTTTAAATTACATTCTCCATCTTCACTATATAATTCTTTAACTGAAGTCTGGCCCTGTGCAGGTAAACTTTAACCTGGCTCTCATTTAGCCCCGTTATCATGCCAATCTCTGAATAGTTGTAGCCTTCATAATCTTTCAACATCACCAGGCTCCTTTGCGTTTCACTCAATTTGCTTAAAGCCTCATTTAAAATTCGCCTTGCATTTAATTGTATAGTGCCGGCACCTCTGTCTGTTTCTTCAAAATCTTCTCTTAAACTCACCCTCTTTTGCTTTCTTATAAAATCTATCATCTGGTGATAGGCAATGGTAAAAAGGTAACTCTTCACTTTTTCATGCTGCACCTGCTCCCTGGTAATCCAAAGCTTTTCAAATGCGCCCTGTACCACATCCTTTGCATCTTCTTCATGCCGGAGATTTTTGTATATAAACCTGAACAGGTTATCGGCATAAAGGTCAACACAGTTATTGTATTCTCTCTCAGTCATAAAAGCTTAATAAGGGCTAACTTTTGTTAATTAATTGGTTTAATGGTTATACGCCCGGCGGAATTAAAAAGTTACAAATCATGAAAAATTTATGCTTTATGTAGCAGGAAACCTTCAGTTATGGGATTGAGTGGAGGAGTTTTTACCGGAGTTTTTGGCTTGCAATTTTTGGCACATTTCTCAGTAGCAGGCACTTCCTTTGGATGCTCAGCCGCAACAATTACCCCCGCTGAAAAAAGGATGAGAAGATAAAAGAACAGTATTTCTTTTCTTACTTGCATTATAACATTTTGGTAGTACAACGAAAATAACTTTAAAAAAGTTACAGGGTGAACGCCCAATTGTTAAAATAAATCAAATATCCGACCCACTAAAGCCGGGTGTGCTTGTGTTTTAAGCGTAAACATAAATTCCTTTAATGCGGTTTCAAACTTTCTACACCCGCATTCATTTACTAAATTTGCGCATATTTCATTTACTAAATTACCATCCCATATTATGAACAATACATTTGCCCAAAGAATTGGAAACGAGCTGGAAGAAATAAAGTCTGCTGGTCTTTTTAAGAACGAACGCATCATCAGCAGCGAGCAGGGAGCAGAGATCATCGTGAACGGCACTACTGTTTTAAACTTTTGCGCTAACAATTACCTTGGGCTGTCATCGCACCCCAAAGTATTGGAAGCAGCCAAGAAATACATTGATCATCGGGGGTACGGCATGAGCAGCGTTCGTTTTATTTGTGGTACGCAGGATATTCATAAGGAACTGGAAAAAAAGCTGTCTGAATTTTTAGGAACGGAAGATACCATCTTGTATGCCGCAGCATTTGATGCCAATGGTGGTTTGTTTGAACCTTTGTTTAACGACCAGGATGCCATTATAAGCGATGCTTTGAATCATGCGTCTATTATAGATGGCGTAAGACTCTGCAAGGCACAACGCTTTCGGTATGAACACAACGATATGGCAGACCTGGAAGCAAAATTGAAAGAAGCCGCCGGTGCCCGCAGCAGGATTATTGTTACTGATGGCTCGTTTAGCATGGACGGCACCATTGCCCAGTTGGATAAAATCTGCGACCTGGCAGATAAGTATGACGCCATTGTGATGATTGATGAATGCCATAGCAGTGGCTTTTTGGGAAAGAACGGCCGCGGCACCCACGAATACCATAACGTGATGGGCCGCATAGATATTATTACCGGCACATTGGGTAAAGCCCTTGGTGGCGCTAGTGGTGGATTTACCTCCGGCAAAAAAGAAGTTATTGAAATGTTGCGCCAGCGCAGCCGCCCTTACCTGTTCAGCAATACGCTGGCACCAAGTATTGTAGGAGCTTCTATTGCGGTGCTGGATATGCTTAATAATACCACCGAACTTAGAGATAGACTGGAATACAACAGCAAATATTTCAGGGAAAAGATGACCGCAGCAGGTTTTGATATTAAGCCCGGCGATCACCCGATTGTACCCATTATGCTGTATGATGCGGTGCTGGCGCAGCAGTTTGCTGCTAAACTGTTGGAGAAAAGTATTTATGTTATTGGCTTTTTCTTTCCGGTGGTGGCCAAAGGCCAGGCACGCATCCGGGTGCAATTAAGTGCAGCACACGACCAACGCCAGCTTGATAAAGCTATTAAGGCGTTTATAGAAGTTGGAAAAGAACTTGGAGTAATTAAGGGTTAATATACACAAAGAGGCAATCATATGATGTATGATTGCCTCTTTGTGGTTTAATTAACTGCCATTAAAGTTATCCCGGCAATTCCTCCAGCATAATACTGCTCAATTCCTCCTCCAGGTCCATAATCCATTGCGGTAATTCCTGCGGCAATATTTTCCAGCCAGTATCTGATTTTTCAATAAAAAACATAATGCGGTTGCCCCTTTCATCAATGGTATCAATGCTTGCCTTACCCTTTTGGGTGGCATTCGATTTCCTGAAATTAAATTCCTTTAGGTAGCCGCCAACCTTAAATAATCTGGTAAACTGTATATTTTTAATAAGATCCATTATTGCTTTTAGGAATCCTTTAGCAAAAACAATACTACGATTGCAGTTTGGCGAATTTTATTTTTTAAATAACAAAATCCGCTGCCATGGTAGGGTATATGCAAATAAAACTTCATGCAGCACGTACATTTTTCGGCAGCCTCCTGAAAAATTGACATGGAATGCCCGCATTAAACAAAGCATAGGTTGAATGCACATCATTAAATACCTTTACAACGCAAAATTTAATCATAAGAATTCATGCTGCTGAACAAGGAGCCTGCCAGCCGGCAGGCAGGCGTAGCCAAGGCCGTCGCCCTTTGCACTACAGCCGGCATCTTAATAAAAATATATGTCTGAAACATCGGAACAGTTTATAGCAAAAAGCACCATCAAGTCGGCAGACCTTGAGCACCGCCGCAAGATCAATTTTAATATTGGGCGATACAACGCTGTGGTTCCCAAGGGTAAAGAGCAATACAGCGATGTGCACCTGGCCAGGGAACGGGCCAAGAATATTAAATGGCGGGCTATTGAAAATCTTGACAAGCAACTGGAAGATTTTGAATTAAATTTTACCAAACGTGGTGGCAAAGTATTGTGGGCCGAAAATGCAACAGAAGCAATTGAGGCCATATTGAAAATCTGCAAAGAGAAGGAATGCAAAACGCTTGTGAAGAGCAAGAGTATGGTTACAGAAGAAATTCACCTGAACCAGGCCATGGAGGCAAACGGCATAGAAAGCATTGAAACAGATCTAGGGGAATACATACAGCAACTGGATGGCGAAGCGCCCTACCATATTGTAACACCGGCCATGCATAAAAGCAAGGAAGATGTAGCTAAACTCTTTGCCGAAAAACTGGGTACGGCTCCAAACCTTACGCCAACGGAACTTACCCTGGTGGCCCGGGATATTCTGAGGAAAAAATACGTGGAAGCCGAAATAGGGGTTACCGGCGCCAACTTTATCATCAGCGATATTGGCGCTGTGGCCGTTACAGAAAACGAAGGCAATGCGAGGCTTAGCTGTGCTTTCCCAAAAACACATATCGTGGTGGT
Source organism: Chitinophagales bacterium (assembly GCA_038256495.1). GTDB lineage: Bacteria > Bacteroidota > Bacteroidia > Chitinophagales > Chitinophagaceae > Ferruginibacter. The sequence continues at coordinate 6,711 of JBBSKH010000007.1, read as the reverse complement.
GGGTATAGAAAAAATGATTCCCTCGGTTACTGACCTGGCGCTGTTCTGGCCATTGCTGAGCACTTTTGGCACCGGGCAGAAGATAACCACTTACAACAGTATTATTGCGGGGCCCAAACAACCCGGCGAGCAGGACGGACCTGAAGAAATGTACGTGATACTGCTAGACAATGGTCGCACCAATATATTGGCAAACCCCGTTCAGCGGGAAAGCCTGTACTGCATCCGTTGCGGTGCCTGCCTAAATGCCTGCCCTATTTACAAGAACATTGGCGGCCATACTTATGGTGCCACTTACAGCGGCCCCATTGGGAGTGTAATTACCCCGCACCTGCAGGGAATGGAAGATTTTAAGCACCTGAGCTTTGCCAGTTCCCTTTGCGGCAACTGCACCGAAGTGTGTGCGGTAAAAATTAACCTGCATGAACTGCTGCTGGAAAACAGGAAAGAATCGGTGCAGGAAGGCCACACCACATTTACTGAACGAACAGCCTGGAAGCTTTGGAAGATAGCCAGCCTCAACCGCGGCATGATGAACCTGGGCAGCGGCTCCCTGAAGAACAAGGTGGTGAATGGCTTGTTTAAAGACTGGAAGAAAAACCGTGCAGACCTTGACTTTAGCCAAAAGACTTTTAACCAGTTGTGGAAAGAGCGTTTCAAATAATCAGCCGACTTTACTTTTTTAGCAATGCCTTAAAAATTGTTTTATCTTGATTGCAATACGGGCAATAGGCCTGGCAACCTGACAAAAGCCAGGCGACCATCAACAACATGAGCATCCTCATCTATTCGCATACCAGCACAACAAGGCTTCAGTACATCTGTAAGTTTATTTTGGGGGAACAACTTGGCACTTCCTACAGCCTTACTATAGATTCGGAAGGTTTTAAAAAACATGACGGACCTAAGATCAATTACAGCGATCTTGCCATGCCGGACGATGCTTTTACCATCTGCAACCATCCCCTGCTTTTTCAAAAAGAGACAAAGGAATTACCCGTAGATAGTTTTGACTACAAAGGACAAACGGCATTGTTTAAAACCACAGGCGGCGATTATCCTTTTGATATATTGGCGGCCAGCTTTTACCTGCTCACCCGATACGAAGAATACCAGCCACACGAAAAAGACAGCTATGGAAGATATGCGCATGAAAATTCCATCGCCTACCGCAAAGGCTTTCTTCATCAACCTTTGGTAAATATTTGGATAGACGAGTTTGCCAATGCACTAATTCAAAAATTTCCGGAACTGCAAATAAAAAAACCGGCTTTTAGCTTCCTGCCTACTTACGATGTTGATATTGCCTGGTCGTATAAGCACAAAGGAATTATAAGAAATGTCGGTGGCCTGATAAAAGCACCCTCGCTCGGGCGGCTGGCAGTATTGGCCGGTTTAAAGAAAGATCCTTTCGATAGTTTCAATTACCTGCACCAGTTACACCAACGTCATCAACTTCACCCTATATATTTTTTCCTTGTAGCACCCAAGGTGAGTGCTTATGATAAAAATATTTCGCCTTACCATTTTGCCATGTGGCGGCTATTAAAAAAACATGCAAAGCAATATACAATAGGATTACATCCCTCCTGGAAAAGCAACGAGAAACCAGGTTTGCTGCAGCGGGAACAAAAAATACTGGCTTCTGCTACGGATGTACCGGTTACCAATAGCCGACAACATTATATAAAATTCTTGCTGCCACAAACATTTGAACAGCTTGTGGCAGCCGGCATCACGGACGACTACAGTATGGGCTATGGGAGTATCAATGGTTTCAGGGCTTCGGTGGCATCTTCGTTTTACTGGTACAATTTGGCAACAGAAACCAGCACCGCATTGCGCCTGCATCCTTTTTGTTTTATGGATGCCAACAGTTTTTATGAGCAACAACAAAATGCTAGCTCATCTTACGATGAACTACTGCATTATTACGAAGCCTGCGCAGCAGTAAATGGCCAGCTCATCACTATATTCCACAATAATTTTTTGGGTAGCGACAAAAGCTTTGCCGGCTGGAAGGAAATGTATGAAACATTTATCAACCAACTACAATCAGCGCCACAAGAAACTGTTAGTGCTTAAAATGGCGGGTACCTGTTAATACCATTGCCAGGTGATGTTGTTTACAAAACTCGATAGAATCTGCATCCCGGATAGAGCCGCCCGGCTGAATGAAGGAGCTGACACCTGCATCATGGGCAATTTTTACACAATCATCAAAAGGAAAAAATGCATCGCTTGCCAGCACGGCACCTTGCAGGTCGAAATTAAATTGTTTTGCCTTTTCAATTGACTGGCGCAGGGCATCAATACGGCTGGTTTGTCCGCAGCCCTTACCCACCATTTGTTTCCCTTTTACCAAAGCAATGGCGTTGCTCTTTAAATGTTTGCAGATGATATTGGCAAATGTTAAGCTTTCTTTTTCGGCATCAGTAGTTTCCCTGCCACCAACTTCTTTCCATTCGCTGTAATTCCCTTCATCATTCTGCTGCATCAAAATGCCATTCAGCAAGGTTTTGTATTGCTGAACTGGTAGCGCCTGTTCATTTTCCAATTGTAATATGATGCGATTCTTTTTGGCAGTTAGTAATGGTAATGCGTCTTCGCTAAAAGATGGTGCAATCAGCACTTCGAAGAAAAGTTCCTTGATAGCTGAAGCAGTATCGGCATCAATTTCCCGATTACATACCAGTACGCCACCAAAGGCGCTTTCAGGATCGCCGGCCAGGGCGCCGTCCCATGCCTGCTTCACAGTATCAGCCTGCGCCACACCGCACACATTTGTATGTTTGATGATGGCGAAAGTTGTGCTGTCGAATTCTTTAATCAGGTTTACAGCCGCATCTACATCAACCAGGTTATTATACGACAATTCCTTACCATTTAACTGGGTAAATATTTCATTGAGGTCTCCATAAAAACTGGCCTGCTGGTGCGGATTTTCGCCGTAACGAAGTGCCTTTGTTTCTTTATTAAAAACTGACTCCACGGGCACCTTATTAAAATAGGCTGAAATAGCAGTATCGTAAGCGGTACAAACATCAAAAGCTTTGATGGCAAACATCCTGCGCTGCTCCAGGGTAGTAGCGCCGCTTTGGTCTTTTAAAATATCTACCAACAATGCATAATCTTTTTTTGCTGCTACCACCACTACATCCCGATGGTTTTTTGCAGCAGCTCGTATCATTGATGGACCGCCGATATCAATTTTTTCAATGATCAGGCTTTCATCAGTTGTACTCTTTACGGTTTCCTCAAACGGGTACAGGTCAACAATCACAAGATCCATTTCCGGAATCTTGTATTCTTTCATTTCGGCAAGGTGGGTTTCATCGTTTCGTTTGCCAAGTATACCACCAAAAACAGATGGATGCAGTGTTTTTACCCTGCCGCCCAGTATGGACGGATAGCCCGTTAGCGACTCAACAGGTACACAGATAACACCCAGTTTCTCAATAAAATCCTGCGTGCCGCCGGTACTGTAAATGGTTACGCCGTTTTGTTGCAGTTGTTCTACGATTTTTTCCAGGCCGTCTTTATAAAAAACGGATATAAGTGCTGATGTAATTTTCTTTTCCATACTATGAGTTGAAATAATGATTGCTGCCGGTTGGCCACTATTATTGCTAAGGACGTGCATCAAGCACAAAGGCGCCTTTCTCGCTAACCGTGTGGCAGCGCAAAAGTAATTCTTCACACTCTTTTTTCCAGTTGGCAATTTTCCACAAATTATTAGAAGCATCAAACACAATAACAGCGGGCTTTACAGCCGATACCAGGTCGGCAATACGCACATTGGCGTTCTTTGTAACCAGCAAAACATCGATTGAAATGGGTACTGGTTTCGGTTCGAAGATCATGGCGCTATCAATCAATAATATTTTGCGTTTGTAAAACTGCCAGTAGTTTCCATTATTTTTCAATCCGGGGAGGTCAGTTACTAAATCATCCGCCTGCATAGAAATTCGGGCGGGCTTAAGATGAAAATTCTGCAGCAATCCTTCCTCTTTCAAAACGCTGTCGCCCACAAAACGGTAGCGGCTGCCATTAATAAAGTCTATTGCGCTGTGTTTGGAAACATTGTAGATCACCAGTTTTTGCTGCTTTACTAATTGTACCATTGCATACAAGTGTAAACCCGTAAAAGCAAGGAGGCAAACAATGGCCATTCGCATCATCGTTCGATTGCGTTGCAGCCACCAACCCAGCAGAAAAAAAATAATTCCATACAGCAACCAGGTGGTATATACATTGGCGTAGATGCCATCCCACACCGAAAATGAAAAGCTGTTGAAAAAATGAATAATACGATTCATCAAGCCAATTAAAAAAGAAAGGCCAATACCTAAATAGGTTGCAACTACGGGCAAAGCGGAAATTACAATAAGCAATACTCCACAATATAAAATAATGGTGGTGAGTGGCAGCACCAACAAGTTGCAAAAAAGGAACAGGTTGGGAAACTGGTGAAAATAATAAAGACATATGGGGAAAGCGGCCACCTGTGCCGCCAATGTAACACTCAAGAGTTCCCATGCTTTGCGTGGAACGGGGTGGCCTATATAAACCATTTTGAAGATACGGGGTTGCAAGAATACGATACCTGCTACAGCCAAATAACTTAATTGGAAACCAACATCCCATAGATAATAAGGATTGTAACACAACAGCAGGAATGCAGAAACGGCCAGTGAATTGTAGACAGAGCCCTGCCGGAAATAATATTTACCCAGCACCACCACTGTAAACATCACCGCACTTCTTAACACCGAAGCTGCCCCGCCTGTGAGCAAGGCAAACAGCCAGAGGCAGGTAATGAGCACCAGCACTTTTGCATGTCTCGATTTTTTCAACAATGGCATATGATTACAAATCCAGAGCAATACAAAAAAAATTAACCCAAGGTGCAAACCAGATATAGCGATGATATGCACCACGCCGGTGTTACTGTAAGCCTGCACCAGGTCTTTATCAAGGTCTTCTTTATAGCCTATGAGCAATGCTTCTGCAATACCCAACTGCTGGTGCTCGTTGCTGATATATTTTTGGAGGACGTTAATAATATGCTTCCTGGTATTAAACAAAAAAGAACGGAAGGCCCCCGGGCGGGGATTGCCAATTGCTACCCAATCGCTGTTGCGCAAGTATAACTGGTGGTAAAGCAACTGGAAGGCAGCATAACGTTGGTAGTTAAACGCACCGGGGTTCCCTGAATTCCTAATTATTTGCAATGGTTTATTGACCAACAACAACTGGCCATAAATCAGTGGGGCCATACTGCTGTCTTTAGCGAAATAGATCAGTACTTTTCCCTGCGCTGCATGCTTTTCATTCCCATTTAATACTGTCTCCACCACGCCGTCTGCTTTATAAGAATTTTGTTTTGCTGTCAGCGGTTCTTGCAGTCTAACCAACAAGGCGGAACTATCTGTAAGAAAATGCCCGTACCATTTTGGATGATGCCGGCCATCCTTTTGCCAGGTAAGCAATGCCCCGGCAATTAAAATGAGTAAGACAAATAACAAGCCCTGCAATTTCTTTAAATAGTATCGGGCCGATGCCGAGAAAAAATAAAACAGGAGATAAGCCAGCATAAAACTGGATAAACAATACAGCAGGTAACTAATGGTAAATCGGGCATACCATTGAATAATGATACCTGCCATCAGCGGCAGCAACAAGCGAATGAGCGGCGTAGTTTTCCAAAAGGGAATATGGTAGGGTGCACGCATGCACTAAAGTATAAATTAGCCTGAAAATATGCAAGCGATCATAGCCGTATTCCCAACAACCCATAAAAAGATTGTTCATCCAGTTCCTTCACCTCGCCCGGTTGCATATGGCCAAGCTGAATATTACTGATGGATAAACGGATCAGCCGCAGGCAGCGGTGCCTTGCAGCCAGCACCATTTTACGCACCTGACGGTATTTTCCTTCTGTTAGCGTTATTAGCAGCCAGGTGTGGGGGTATGCTTCCCGGCGGTCGGCGGCAAAGGGATATAACTCCATAGGATATTTAATGATCTCTATATTGGTTGGCCGGGCGACGTAAGTTTCCCCTTCTCTAATTTTTATGGCAATGCCTTCTTTTAATTGCTGAAAGGTTTGGTCAGCAATTTCATTTTGCACCATTACGAGGTACGTGCGCAGGTGAGGTGTTTTGGCAAGAAACAGTAACCGAGTCACTCTTTTGTCTGTGGTTAACAATAATAAACCTTCGGAGTCTTTATCAAGGCGGCCAATGGCATGTGTGCCTTCGGGAAAATTAAATTTAAGATCACCCAGTAACCCTACCTCATGCGTGCTCACAAACTGTGAGACCATATTGGTGGGTTTATTGATGATGAAGTAGCGGTGCATAATGAAGTAATTGATGGTGCAAACCTATAAGGTTTTTAAAACCTTATAGGTTTAGCAAATAATATATTATACTAGTACAGCAAATTATTATATGCCAAACCAACACCTGCCCTTATTGCCCAATAATTATTTCCACCTCTACAACAGGGCAGTTGGAGACGAGCTACTTTTTCGGAATGAAGAGAACTATCGCTATTTTCTTCGTAAAATGAAAGAATATATTTTACCGGTAGCACAACTATGGACCTATTCTTTAATGCCGAATCATTTTCATTTACTTGTAAAAATAAGGGAGGATAGTGTAGTTGAAGCATATTACAAATTGAAAAAACGAAAAGATTACAATC
>JBBSKH010000006.1:0-64392 GCA_038256495.1 Chitinophagales bacterium | reverse complement strand
TCTTGAGAGTGATAACTTAGCAGCCGATTCCTTAGTAAAATATTATACCTTCCCCAAGTGTCAGCAACTGCATCAACAAAAAAAATAATTATACTCGGGCCTGCGCATCCTTTACGTGGTGGGGGTATGAGTACCTTTAATGAGCGGCTGGCAAAGGCTTTTACCCAAGAAGGGCATACCGTAAGTATCTATACTTTTTCGTTGCAGTACCCATCGCTGTTGTTTCCCGGCAGCACGCAATACTCCACGGAGCCTGCGCCAACAGGCATTGATATTAAGGTACTCATCAATTCTATCAATCCATTTAACTGGATAAAAGTGGGTAACCGGCTACGCCGTGAAAAACCAGATATTATTGTTGTGCGCTTCTGGTTGCCATTTATGGGACCCTGTTTCGGCACCATTCTACGTTTTGCAAAAAAGAACCGACACAGCAAAGTTGTGTGCATAGCAGATAATGTAATACCGCACGAAAAGCGGGCCGGCGATAAAATATTTACCCGGTATTTTATTAAACCGGTGGATGCCATCATTACTATGAGCCAGCACGTGCTGAATGACCTCAAGAAATTTACCAGCACTACCCCGGCAAGCTATATCCCCCACCCTTTGTATGATAATTTTGGTGATAAAATACCAAAACAGGAAGCGAGGGCAAAACTTGGGATTGGCATTAATGAAAAAGTATTGTTGTTCTTTGGTTTTATTCGTACCTACAAAGGCCTCGATATTTTGCTGGATGCGCTTGCATTACTAAAAAATGATTTACCGGATATTAAATTACTGGTGGCGGGAGAATTTTATGAAAATGAACAAAGTTACAAGGAGCAGATAGTCAGGCTGGGTATTGCCGACAACCTGTTGCTGCATACCAATTTTATTGCCGATAAAGATATTGCCAGTTATTTTGGTGCAGCAGACCTGGTGGTGCAACCTTATCGCCATGCTACACAAAGCGGCGTAACACCATTGGCCTATCATTTTGAAGTACCGATGATAGTAACCGATGTTGGCGGATTAGCAGCAATGGTTCCCCATAAAAAAGCAGGTCTTGTAGCACAGCCTGATGCAGGTTCCCTTGCAGAAAATATAAAACTGTTTTTTGAATTGGGCGAAGACTCCTTTCTCCCGCACCTGCGGGAAGAAAAGAAAAAATACAACTGGAAAAAAATGGTTGATGAAATTTTAAAAATTACCCTATGACGTTTTATAGCCGTGCTCCGCTTCGTATAGGCCTGGCCGGTGGCGGAACGGATGTAACTCCTTATTGTGATGTTTACGGCGGTGCTGTAGTGAATGCAACTATTTCCCTGTATGCACATGCCTGTATTGAATTACAGGATAACAGCATAATCATGCTGGAAGCTACAGACCTGAATGAAAGCGCATCATTTAATACATCGGACTTGCTGCCCATCAATGGAACATTAGATCTGCACAAGGCCGTATACAACAGGTTCCAGAAAGACCATGGACTGATTAATAAAGGATTTCGGCTAAGCACACATGTAGATGCACCCGCAGGCTCTGGCCTTGGAACTTCCTCTACCCTTGTGGTAGCCCTCGTGGCTGTGTTTGCAGAATGGGTGCAGATCCCCATGAGTAAAACGGACATTGCCAGCTATGCGTATGAAATTGAGCGGACAGACCTTGGATTTTCTGGTGGTCACCAGGACCAGTATGCAGCTTGCTTTGGTGGTTTTAATTTTATGGAATTTAGCGCCGGAAATAAAGTCACCGTTCAACCTTTGTCTGTGCCTTCGGCCTTTGCCAGGCAACTGGAAAAAAACCTGCTGTTGTATTTTACCAACAGCAGCCGAAATAGTTCCCATATTATTGAAGAACAAATGGAAAACGTACGCCAACATAATACCAAAAGTATTGAGGCCATGCACCATTTAAAAGAACAGGCGCAGTTGCTGAAAGCGGTGTTACAAAATGGTGAGCCCGACGACCTCGGCCCTTTGCTCAACTTTGGTTTTATGCATAAAAAAAATATGGCCAGTAATATCAGCAACCAAAAAATTGACGCTTTGTACGAAGCTGCAATAAAAGCAGGTGCAACCGGCGGTAAAATCAGCGGAGCCGGCGGCGGGGGCTTCATGGTATTTTATTGCCCCGGATCAACACGTGCAACTGTAGAACAAGCATTACAGTTATTAGGCGGTGAGGTAAAGGAATACCAGTTCGAACCAAATGGATTTATAACCTGGCGGGATTAAGTAACTCCTAAATAAACCGGCAAATTTTTAGTGGTTATCTTTACCGGACTCATCAACTTTATATCATGAGCTTAATAAAAGAATTAATTCAGGATTCAATAGCTACCAAACAGCAATTACTGCAGGATGAAAAATTACTGCATACCATAGAAGCATGTGTAACGGTACTAACAGCAGCATTTAAAAATGGCAATAGTGTTTACTTTTGCGGCAATGGTGGTAGTGCTGCCGATGCTCAGCACCTCGCTGCAGAATTCAGCGGGCGCTTTTACCTGAACCGCCCGCCGTTACCTGCAGAAGCCCTGCATGTGAACAGCTCTTACCTTACCGCCGTTGCCAACGATTACAGCTTTGATGTTATCTATTCAAGACTGGTGGAAGCCTTTGGCAAGAAAGGCGATGTACTGGTAGCACTTAGTACTTCCGGCAACAGCCCCAACATCATCAATGCTGTAAAAAAAGCAACAGAAAAAGAAATGATTACGATCGGTTTTACCGGCACTAGCGGTGGTAAAATGAAAAATATATGTACGCATCTTGTAAACGTGCCGTCTGCCATTACCCCAAGAATTCAGGAAAGCCATATACTGGTGGGGCATATTATTTGCCAACTGGTGGAAGCAAATTGTTTCCCTGAAGCGAGCTAAGAAACTACATGCTAAATGAGGCTATCATATTATGCGGCGGATTGGGCACCAGGCTTAAAACAGTAAATCCAACACTTCCCAAAGTATTGGTAGCGGTAGCGGGTAAACCTTTCCTGCATTACGTTATTAATTATTTGCGGCAGCAGGGCATCCAACATTTTGTATTTGCAACGGGTTATGGGCATACGGATGTAGAAGGCTATATAAAAAAATACCACACAGATTTACCGGTACAATTTTCAACAGAAACAACAGCATTGGGTACCGGCGGTGCCATCAAGCAGGCATTAACAAAAACCATTAACGAAGATGTATTGGTTGCTAACGGTGATACTTTTTTTAAGGCTGACATTAAAAAGTTGGCTGCCTTCCATAACGAACAGCAATCGGTTTGCACTATTGCTACCACAACCATACACCACAGCAGCCGCTATGGATTGCTGCAATTAAATGAACAAGGAAAGGTTATGGGTTTTGAAGAAAAGAATACCGAATCCTCGGGTGGCAACATCAATGCAGGCATGTACCTGGTTAACCGGGATATATTCAGCGGCCTGCCCTTGCCTGCTGCATTTTCTTTTGAAAAAGATTACCTTGAATTGTATGTGCATACGCAGCAAATAATAGCACAAGTGCAGGATGCTTATTTTATCGATATTGGTATTCCCGCAGACCTTGACAAAGCCCAAAAAGATTTTCATACTAAAATATAAAACGAATGCTGGACATAACTGCAGTTGATAAAAACTGGACTTTATTCATTGACAGGGATGGCGTGATCAACCATGAGAAATACATGGATTATATTCATACCTGGGATGAATTTGTTTTTTATGATAACGTAACCGAAGCATTCCGGCTATTCAACGATTTGTTTAAATACATCATTGTAGTAACCAACCAAAAAGGTGTGGGCAAAGGGCTCACAAAAGCTGATGATCTCGACACGATTCATAAAAATATGGAACTGGTGATCAACGAAAAAGGTGGACGTATAGACGCCATTTATTTTTCACCAGACCTGGATGACGATAGCCCCAACCGAAAACCAAACCCCGGTATGGGTTTACAAGCCCTGGAAAGATTCCCGGATATTGATGTCAATAAGGCAATGATGGTGGGTAATAAGATGAGTGATATGGAGTTTGGCCGTAACCTTGGCATTCATACCGTTTATTTAACTACCACCCACCCTGCTATAGACCTGGCTGATAAGCGAATAGACGCCGTCTTTAACACCCTCGATAGTTTTGCCCAAGCCCTGCCTGCTGGTAAGCTTTAGTTAAATTTGCCGGATAGTATTACAGTACGGAACAGTTTGAAGAATCTTTAATTAATTTTAAGTCATGAAAATTTTTTCGGTATTGGCCATCCTTATATCCTTACAGTATAGCCTGCATGCACAAACCATCAGCAAGGCCGACTATAAACTACTACAGCAAAAAGAAGACAGCCTGAAATCACTTTCTGAAAAAATCATCCAGGGTATTAATGCCCAAGAACGCTTTAAAGCCGATAGCCTTTTTACCCGGATATTTGTTAGGTCGCTCAGCATAAAAAATTCTATACAATTTCCGTTTGATTCGTTGTATTCTATTTCCAAAAAGTATGCACCGGATAGCAGTTTCCGGATATATACCTGGCAGATGATGATAAACGACAATGTAATACGGCAACATGGCGCCATCCAAATGAAAACGAAGGATGGATCGCTGAAACTTTTTCCATTGATTGACAAGAGTGATATAACTGTGAATATGGCCGATACCATTGCTGATAATTTTGGCTGGATAGGTGCCGTTTATTATAAGATCGTTCAAACAAAATACCAGGGCAAGGATTACTATACATTGTTGGGCTATGATGAAAACAACATCCGCAGCAATAAAAAAATAATTGAGATTCTCCATTTCGAGAATGGCAAACCAATTTTTGGCAGCCGCCAGTTTAGCGTGCAGTCTGGGTTTGGCTATAACAACAAGATGGCCCGTTTCATTATGGAATATAAAAAGCAGGCCAGTCCAAGACTGACTTTTGATGAAGACCTTAACATGATCATATTTGAACACCTTATATCTGAATCAAGCCAACCAAACAAAAAGTGGACGCTGATAGGTGACGGCGACTATGAAGGTTTTAAGTGGACAGATGGCCGCTGGGTATATGTTAATAAAGTATTTAACCAGGTTACCCCACTTGGTGGCGAGCCCGTTCCCATGCCTTTAAGGGATGCTTCCGGTAACATCGATCCTTTGAAATTAAAGGAGAATGATCCCGGCAAACCCGCCGCCACTCCCGTAAAACAAGCTCCAAAAAAAGTTAACCAATAAGATTGTTAGGAAAACTATAAAACAATCAGCCCTTAAAACTGTTGGTTGATTTTTACGTATCTGACAATAAACAACCACTATGCATAAATTTCTATTATTTATTCTTTCTGCATTTATAAGCTTAACAAGCTCCGCCAATAAAAATAACAACAACACAAAAATGGTCGCTTCCCAAATACCTGTTGCCAGTTTACCTGCAGATCTCACTAAGGTAGATACGGTAACAATCGGCACCGGTTGTTTCTGGTGTACGGAAGCCATCTTTCAACAGGTGGAAGGCGTAATAAGTGTAGCAAGTGGCTATGCCGGCGGTTATGTAAAGAACCCCACTTACGAAGATGTAACTTCCGGTTCATCTGGCCATGCAGAATGTCTGAATATCGTATACGATAGTTCGAAGGTTACCTACGATGAACTGCTCGAAATATTCTGGCAAACTCATGATCCTACTACCCTTAACAGGCAGGGCAATGATGTAGGTACCCAATACCGTAGTGTTATTTTTTTCCGCAACCAACGGCAGAAAGATATCGCTATGAAATACAAAGCCGAACTGGATAAGAGCGGTGCATTTTCAAACCCTATTGTAACCAGCTTTGAGCCGTTGACTAAGTTTTACAAGGCAGAAAATTATCACCAGAACTATTATAACCAGAATGGTAACCAGCCTTATTGCCAGTATGTGGTGAGGCCCAAACTGGAAAAGTTTAAAAAGGTATTTAAAGATAAGCTGAAGAAAAATTAAGCATTCAGTAAAAAAGTTACGGCCCGGTTCAAAAAAATGAACCGGGCCGTTTGTTTTTATTTTATTGCTGCGCTACTCTTTTTTTACCCGTCTCAGCTCCAGCATATTCAAACTGTTGGGATAAAAATTGTGAACATTATTTTGCACCAGGTGAATCACCATGTCATACCACAGGGGCACTACCGGCGCATCCTGCATCACCAAATTATCCATTTGCCGGTAAAGAATATAACGAGCGCTATCATTCTCTATCTGAAGTGCAGTTTCGTATAAGCGATCAAAAGCAGGATTATAATACCTTGTATAATTAGGCGGGGCGGGATTCTTGCTGTAAAAAACGCTGAGGTAATTCTCCGCATCAGGATAATCAGCTATCCAGCTTCCCCTGAAAAACAGCGCCTGGCTCTTGCTCGTTTGTTCCAGTAATAAACTTTTTTGCACAGATTCCACCTGCACGTTAATGCCTACCTGCTTCAATTCGTTGGCCGCATAACTGGCCAGGTTCGTGTATTGCGGAATGGTCAGTAATTTTATTTCGGGCATATTATTTTCGTAGCCGGCTTCCTTTAATAATTGCCTTGCTTTGGCAGGATCATATGGGTAACCTTTCACTTCGCTTGCATCAAAAGACGGGAGGCCTTGCGGAACAAAACCAGACTCTGCCGGCGTGCCGATGGAGTTGCGGAGGTAAAGTATTAGCTTCCTGCGGTTGATGCCATAGTTAATGGCCTGCCGCACCTTTTTATATTTTAAGGGCGAATTTCTGAGCAATGCATTGTTGGTGTCCGCCAGTATTCCAAAGTATTCGATGTTTAAATAGGGATGTTTATGCAACTGCAATGCTGATTTCCATCGCTTTTTAAGATTGCCGGTTTTAGTGAGCACTTCGTCTTTAAAAGACGGATCAATATCATTGATAAAATCAAGGCGGTGCTGGCGAAATTCCAGGAACTCAGTAGCCTTGCTATCGTAAAAATTTACTTTGATGCCATCGAGATAGGGCAAACGATTGCCTGCACTATCCAGCTCAAAATAATGATTGTTTTTCTGCAACACCAACGCCTGGCCTTCTTCCCAGGCAACAAACTTAAAAGGACCTGTGCCAACAGGGTGTCTCCTGAAGTCGGTGCCATAGCGGTCTACAGCTTCCCTGGGAACCACGGAACAATATTGCATACTTAATATTCCCAGGATTGGTTGAAAAGGCTGCTGCAGGGTTAAAATAAATGTACTGTCGTTGGGTGCAGCAAAAGCTGCAAGGCTATCTACCCTGTCATTAAATATCCAGGCACCCGGGCTGGCCGTGGCTTTGTTCATAATGCGCTGCAGGCTGTACTGTACATCGGTGGCGGTTAAACGCCGGCCCTTTCCACCGGCAAATACAGGATCATCATGAAAATACACATCGTTTCTTAGCTGAAAAGTCAGTTGCTTTTTATCCGTACTAAAAGACCATGATTTTGCCAGGGATGGTTTTATCTGCAGGTTTTCATCAACCTCTACCAACGTATTAAATAATTGATGGGCCGTCCACATTACCGATTGACTTTTTGCAAAAGCAGGATCAAGGGAAGCTATTCCGCTTGATTCATTATACCGGAATATTTTTTTATTGTTTTCCTGCCGGTTACCGCAGGAAGCTACCGCCAAACAGCAAATCAGCATTAAAGCCCGGGCAGCATATGTAAATATCTTCATCTTAATTGTAACGGGGTTTGATGCCTAAATTTATACAAAGCACGGCAATTACCACTTATATATTTCACGCTAGCTGCTTAGATTAAAACGGTATTTTTATTGGGAACAAAAATAATGATCGCATGTGGCCAGCAATATCAATGAATAAAAGCGCAGCAATACTACTGTTATGCATATCTGGTTATTTGCCGGGCAAAGCCCAACCGCTTAACAAAAAGGAAACCTTTACACACCAGGATACACTGCGGGGCAGCAACGGACCCGGCCGGCAGGGATGGAATGTATTGCATTATGATATTACCCTAACACCTGATTTTAATACGAAAACAATTGCAGGGGTTAACACCATTCGCTTTTATGATGAAGGCGCCAAACGCATGCAACTGGACATGCAGCAACCCATGATCGTAGACAGCGTTTTGCATGATGGGAATAAGCTTGCCATATCAAGAGAAGGCAATGTGTATTGGGCGATACTGCGTGACCCGGCAGCGATGTATAAAATAAAGCCAGATACCAATGCTATTACTATTTATTTTCACGGCAAACCCACGGAAGCCAAACGGCCGCCATGGGATGGTGGCTGGATCTGGAAAAAAGACAAGAATGGCAATCCATGGATGTCTGTAGCCTGCCAGGGCCTTGGTGCAAGTGTTTGGTACCCTTGTAAAGATTACCAGGGCGATGAACCTGATATGGGTGCAACCCTGCGCATTAAAGTGCCTGATACACTAACGGCAGTGGGTAATGGCCGAATGACCGCAAAAAAGCTACTACCAAATTCAATGCTGCAATACGACTGGAATGTTACTGCTCCAATTAATAATTATAACATCATACCGTACATTGGCAAGTATGTAAATTTTTCTGAAGTTTATGCCGGCGAAAAAGGCAACCTGGATATGAATTACTGGGTGCTGGATTATAACCTGGAGAAAGCCAAAAAACAGTTTACTGATGCTACCCGTACTATGCAGGCGCTGGAACATTGGTTTGGGCCTTACCCTTTTTACGAGGATGGCTATAAACTGGTGGAAGCTCCACACCTGGGCATGGAACACCAGAGTGCCGTTGCTTACGGTAATGGTTACCAGAATGGCTACCGTGGCAACGATCTTTCAGGAACGGGCTGGGGTATGAAATTCGATTTCATTATTGTGCATGAAAGCGGGCACGAATGGTTTGGCAATAATATTACTACCAAAGACATTGCTGATATGTGGGTACATGAAGGTTTTACCAATTACAGCGAAACACTTTTTACTGAATACTTCTACGGCAAAGAAGCCGGCAATGATTACGTAATAGGCACCCGTAAAAATATTGCCAATGATATCCCCATAATAGGAACATATGGCGTAAATAAAGAAGGCAGCGGTGATATGTATTACAAAGCAGGCAATATGCTCCATAGCATCCGGCAGGTGATAAATGACGATGAAAAATTCAGGCAGGTATTGCGTGGACTTAATAAAACCTTCTACCAGCAAACCGTTACCACCGCCCAGGTAGAAGCGTATATTAACGGGCAGGCCAAACGAAATTTTTCAAAAGTCTTCGACCAATACCTGCGTACCACCCAAATTCCTGTGCTGGAATACCGGATTGCAGGAAACAAATTATGGTATCATTATACCAATAGCGTTGATGGATTTGATCTGCCATTAAAAGTTTATACCGACAGCAGCAAAACATCATTTAAATGGATAAAGCCGGTAACATCAAAATGGAAACAGCTAAAATGTAAAAAAGATATTGATCCGGCACAGTTTTCCCTTGACCGGAATTTCCTGGTTCAAAAGAAACAAGTTCAATAGCAAAGAGGGCAATGAAATCATTGCCCTCTTTTATTTATTAAAAACTTCTACCGCTTATTTGGTTTCAATTACCCGGCCACCGCCCAGGAATCTTGCGCTGAAATAAGATTCGTTCAGGTTGCTGATGGTAACACCATTGCTGGAACTTGCATGAACAAAATAATCGTTGGCAAGATAAAGCCCTACGTGGCTTACGCCTCCGGTGGTATTAAAAAATACAAGATCGCCTTCTTTCAGGTCGTCCCTGGTGATCTTTTCGCAATCTGCATATTGTTTCCTTGCCGTGCGGGGCACATCTACATCATAAACAGACCTCATCAGCAAACCTGTTAAGGCGCTGCAATCAATTCCTTTTTTAGTAGTACCACCATACCTGTAACGGGTCTTCCACCAATCATCAATAATTGATAACAAGGAAAGATTGGTCAGGTTCTCTACATTAATATCCAGCAATTGTGCATACTTGAATTGAAGCTTATTGCTTGCTTCAATACTTGTTTTAGCGGAAGCTGTAGATTTGGCAACTGGTTTCCTGGTCGCCGGAACATGGGTAACCTGTGCCTTTGGCATCGTAGTTGCATACTGTACCACACCAGGGTTCAGTTCAATGCCGTCAATAAATTTTAAAGAGGTCTGCGCATTGGCAGAAAAAGAAATTACTGTACCTGCTAAGAATACAACAGAAATTAACTTAAAGTTTTTCATACGTAAAATTTGGTTTTACCGTATGTACGACTTGAGTCTATTGTGTTTTGATCGCCTTTAATTCTATAATTACCTGTTGTTAAATTCCTTTCTATCAATCTTGTCCTACAAACAAATGTTCAATGGTTTTTCATTCAATTGGCGCAAAGGTAACCTTCGGGTTCCAAACTTGCAACCTTTTAGATGGATTTTATGATATTCAATATGCAACATATTGAATATCCAAGCTTCCGGGAGCTATTTTCAACCGGTTATATTGGAAACGCTGCGATCACTATTAATATTGCCGCAATCCCTACAGGTATCGCTCTTTTATAATACTGATATGATGATAAAGATGCCCGACCATTATAAAACCAATGGCTTCAACTGATACTTCCTTGTTATTGCATATGCCAACGTTCTGTAATGCATTGCCGGGAAAACTACTAAATAAGATATTAGAACTCTTTCGCACTTGTTGCAATTCGTCTACAAGTTGAGACCATTCCCTGTTTGCAGCATCACTATTAGCAGCATATGCGTCTTCATCAAAACCCGGCAATGGTTGTTGTTCGTTTCGTGCTATGCAAAGTGCACGGTAATTAAAAATTCTTTCTGTATCTACAATATGCTGCAACATTTCTTTCAATGTCCATTTACCCGGCGCATAAGCGTAATTGTGCTTTTGGGTTGGTATTCCCGAAAAAAAATGGTCTACGATGCTAAGTTGTGTTTCAATTGCTGCAGCAAGTTCCTCTTCTTTTACATGATCCACGTAGCGTTTAAAAAAAACTGGATAAGTACCATCAGCAGGTTTGGCCATAAAAAATGTTTAGGATAAAAATAAGCCGTTCCTGAAAGAAACGGCTTAAAAAGTTATACGCAGCGGGTGGATTAGTTACCCGACTTTGACTTCTTTATTGTTGTTTTAGGCAACTGGTTGTTTTTTGCAGGGGCAGCCATTGTGCTGGCATATTTTACTGCTTCGTATGCATTGATGATGCCACCAGTTCTTGACAGGTCGCTCAAATTTACTTTTTCATCAGTACCTGGTTTATTTACTTTTTCTTTCGGATCCTGGGCTGTTTTTTCAATAGCTTCTTTCACTTGCTGTGGAGTAAGGTTTGGATAATACTCCATAATAAAGGCAGCTACGCCGGCTACCACCGGGCAGGCCATACTGGTTCCGCTTGCGTTACCGTAGGTATTGCCGCCGGGGATGGTGCTGTAGATAGTAACGCCAGGTGCAAATACATCTACATTGCCTTTACCATAATTGCTGAAAGACGCTGTTAATCCACCGTTTTGCTCGTTTCCGCTTGCTCCAACATTAATTACGTTGCTGGCTTTACCTGACCCGTCTGCATATTCTGCGCTTGGAAAAGTTTTTTCTGTGTCAACATCCTGGTGGGCATTACCCGCTGCCTGCACCAACAACACGCCTTTACTTTCGGCATAGCGGTAAGCATCATCAACCCACATCTTCTGTGGAGAGAATCCTTTACCAAAGCTCATGCTGATCACACGGGCTCCATTGTCCACCGCATAACGGATAGCGAGGGCGATATCTTTATCATGCTCGTCACCGTCAGGAACAGCTCTCACCATCATGATGTTCACATTGTCGGCAACACCATCTATACCGACTTTGTTGTTTCTGACAGCAGCAATAATACCACTGCAATGCGTGCCATGAAAAGGTGTATTTGCCATAATATCGTTGTTACCATAATAGCGATCGTTGATGTCTGTTTCATCATCACCTACAATTTCTTTACGGTATTCCTGCGGTGCATTGCTTACTGCATCAGCTTTGCGCATTTCTCCGCCCAGTTCGTCCAGCAATTGCTGGTTGGTAATGTCGTAGCTATTGTTGGCTTTAGAAATATTTAACAAGAAAGATTTGATCATTTTGGCGTCAGCAGATTGGGCATCAAAATCCTTCAGGTCATTACCATTGTATTCTTCTTTGCCTAATTCTTTCCTCATTGCAGAGTCCCCTTTCAACAAGCGTGGCACCAACTGCTTAATGTAAGCCATTTCCTGTGTGTTTACATCGCCAACCGTTTTCTGTTTGGCATCAAGGAAAGTTGCATATTCTGCTTTTTCGGCCGCCGTTAATTTATCTTCATCTACAGTTTTACCATCCCATTTGGCCTTTAACGAATGATAGACCCTGGCGCCTTCATAGCTGTCTGTTTTTACATTGCGGCCATCTTTACCACCAAGAAAGTTCCAACCATGAACGTCATCAATATAACCGTTCTTATCATCATCAATGCCATTACCAGGAATTTCGCCTGGGTTGGTCCATAGAATTGATTTCAGGTCTTCGTGTAAAGTATCTATGCCACTATCAATTACCGCTACAATGATCTTCTTACTCTTTAAATTTTTTGATTTAACAAAGTCATAAGCCTTCTCCATGCTGATGCCGGGAAAACCATCTTTGCTTTTATCTAACAAATGCCAGTTGTTTGGCGCAACAATCTTGTCTTTTGCGGTATTGCCCTGTGCCATTGCGGTGGCAGAAAAAAACAATACAGCAAAAAATAATTTTACATATTTACTCATCATATTCTTATTGTTTGCAACGAAAATAAATGGTTTTACTTACTTAGGCGTGCCGCCTGTAATTATTTAGCTAAATTTTACAAGTCAAAACGTATTCCCTGAGCCAGTGGCAGCTTATCAGTATAGTTAATGGTATTGGTTTGCCTGCGCATATATACTTTCCAGGCATCGCTGCCACTTTCCCGGCCACCGCCGGTTTCTTTTTCGCCACCGAATGCACCGCCTATTTCTGCACCGGATGTACCAATGTTTACGTTTGCAATGCCACAATCGCTTCCCACTTGAGATAAGAATCCTTCTGCTTCCCGAAGGTTATTGGTAATAATTGCAGAAGATAAACCCTGCGGAACGCCGTTTTGCATTGCAATAGCTTCTTCAATTGTTTTATACTTCATGATGTACAAGATCGGAGCAAAAGTTTCGTGCTGCACAATCCCGTATTCGTTCTTCGCTTCTGCCACGCATGGTTTTACATAGCAGCCGCTTTCGTATCCTTTTCCTTTTAGCACACCGCCTTCCACAATAAATTTACCGCCTGCTGCCTTGCATTTTTCAATGGCCTGCAAGTACATCTCCACAGCATCTTTGTCAATAAGCGGCCCCACATGGTTTTTCTCCAAAAGTGGATCGCCGATCTTCAATTGCTTATATGCGTTAACAATCAGGTCTTTTACTTTGCCGTAAATCTTTTCATGAATGATAAGCCTGCGGGTGCTCGTGCAACGCTGGCCGGCTGTTCCTACTGCGCCAAATACTGCTGCAATCAAGGCTATGTTCAGGTCTGCTTCTTTGCTGATGATGATGGCGTTGTTGCCGCCAAGCTCCAGTAAAGTTTTTCCCAATCGCTGACCAACGGCTGCGGCTACTGCCTTTCCCATACGGGTGCTGCCCGTTGCCGAAACAAGAGCGATCCTGCTGTCATTGCTCATCCACTCCCCTGTTTCCCGGCCACCAGTTATCAGACCGCTCACACCTTCCGGCACTTTATTTTCTTTAAATACTTTTTGAACAATCTTTTGGCAGGCAATGCCGCAAAGAGGTGTTTTTTCACTAGGTTTCCAGATGCACACATCACCGCAAACCCATGCCAGCATGGCGTTCCAGCTCCATACTGCTACAGGGAAATTAAAAGCAGAGATGATACCAACAATTCCCAACGGGTGGTATTGTTCATACATACGGTGCCCGGGTCTTTCGCTGTGCATGGTTAATCCATGTAGCTGGCGGCTTAGTCCTACAGCAAAATCGCAGATGTCTATCATTTCCTGCACTTCGCCCATGCCTTCCTGTAAACTCTTACCCATTTCGTAGCTTACCAGTTTACCCAATGCTGATTTATTTTTTCTCAGTTCGTTACCCATCTGGCGCACCACTTCACCTCTCTTGGGTGCAGGCCACAAGCGCCATTCAGCGAAAGCTGCCTGCGCTTTCAATACAACTGCATCGTAACTATTTTTATCTGCCCCCGTTACAGAGGCTATTGGTTGGCCATCTACAGGCGATACAGAAACAATTTTTTCTCCCTTAGCTTTCAACCAGTTTAACCCTGTGGATACGCCCTGGTTTGAGTCATTGATCCCCAATTCTTTTAATATATTCTTCATGATCTTTTTTTTTTGCAATTTACATTTTAATTTTTCGGCACTACAAATCGGCAGTAATGCCAACACTTGTCCAGCGAGCCGGCATCCGGCTTCCCAGCAAATCGCTGTAACTGGTATTGCCCATATTATTCACGGCAACGAAAGCATTAAACTGCCGGTACTTATAATTTAACTGCGTATTGAACAACCAGTAGCTCCTGCTAATGGTGGCCTTAATTGCAGATGCTTCCCGTGGCGCTCTTTCTTTATATATGCTGGTAATACTCAGGCCTACGTTTTTAAATTTGTATCGCACTGCCTGCTGCAATAAGGTTTTTGCATGCGACAGGATGTAGAAAGAGGGTACCACACTTGAAGTACCCGATTTAAGAAAATTGGCAGATGCCGAAATTTGCAGCTCCTGGCTTTTGGAAAAATTTCTGGCATGCTGGATGGCCAGCTCAATACCCCTTGTATTTACTTCGCTGATATTTTTTGCCAGTGCAAAGTTACCCGCAGGGTTCAGGTTGATTTTACGAGGCATTGCTGCATAGGGCGTGGGTGTATAATCTATCATATCCTTTTGCCAACGCTGGTAAACAGATGCCGATAATTTTATGTGCTTCAGCAACAGGTCTACGCCTCCTTCCACACTCCAGGAGCGCTCCGCATTCAAGTCGGGATTACCTATGCTCCCGCCATTTACGATGGGTTTATTATAGTTGTTGTAACGTTCTGTAAAATCGGCACTTCTAATAGCCCGCCCAGCATTTGCCCTGAAAACCCAATGATGTAATTTATAAGCAACATTGGCCTGTGGCAATAATTGTGTGCCGTAATTATCATCGTACACTATTCTTACACCAGGGTTTATCGACAACTTATCTAACTTGTACAGCATACTCCCGAAAACGGCTGCGGTTGGGTTGCTATGATTGCCACGGTCGTTAGAACGTATAAATTTATATTCTGCGGCAGAACCGTAGTTATATGAAAAACGGCTGTTCATTTTACGGCTGTGCACATATTGCAGGATGACCATCCCCGATTTATTATTATTAGCGATTGATACCGGGTTATACTCATAATAATCTGAAGTGCGTTTATAAGCAAGGTCAAATTCATCCGTTACACTTCCTTTGGTTTGTTGCAGGCGTGCATGGTTCCACCAGGTGTTTACTTTTTCAACGGCAGTATCGCTCACAAAACTTGTATAGAAATTTTGTGCAGCAAAGTCCCTGCTATCGTAGCTGCTATGCAACATTAGTCGCCATTTCCCTGGCAGTTGCAATGAAATATTCCCTGAAAAAGTATGGTTGTAAAAATAACCCCTGTTGTTGCCTCGTAGCAATTGACCGCTGCTGTTGGCGGTTTGTGCACCGATGCTGTAACTTGTTTTGTCTGTACTGTGCTGCAGTGCTGCATTAGCCGCAAAATAATTGTATTCGCCGGCTGAAACAGTGGCAGAAACGGATGTAGGTTTTTCTTTTTTTGTACTTGCAAATGTTTTGCTGATAATATTAATAACGCCGCCAACTGCTTCGGACCCATACGCTGCTGCAGCCGGGCCTTTCAGAATTTCAATACGCTCTATCTGCGATGTAACGATGGGCATATATCCAGAGAAATGCCCCGTTAACGGATCATTAAATTTAATACCATCCATCAACACCAGCACCTGCTGAAAAGTACCCCCACGGATAACGATATCTGCTTGCGCACCTGCGGGACCACGTTGCTGAATTTCTACGCCTGCAGCGTACCGCAACAATTCGTCTACGCTGTTTACGGGCCATTGGCTGATCTGTTTGCTGTCAATAACAGTAATGGATCGTCCGGTTTCTGAAACCTTCTGTGCTGTTCGGGTGCTGGTAACCGTTAATGGATCCAGCTCCTGTATAGATTGAGCATAACCGTTAACCAGGTTAAATAAAAGTAGTGTATTAAATAGCTGCTTCATAAACATACCAGGGATAAATAACTGTTTTGGATGGCAAAAGGGCTAATGCCTCTTTAATCAGTATTGCTCTTTTTCATTTGGAAAATCACCCGATTTTACATCGGCAATATATTGTTGTACTGCACCTGTTACCTGTTCGTTCATATTCAGGTATTGGCGCAGGAACCGAGGTTTAAATTCTGTATTAATGCCCAGCATATCGTGCATAACCAATACCTGGCCATCGCAGGCGCCACCTGCTCCGATGCCGATGGTGGGTATTTGCAGGCTTTTAGAAACTTCGCCTGCCAGCAATGCCGGAATTTTTTCCAGCACAATGGCGTAGCAACCTGCTTCCTGCAACAGCAATGCATCCGCTTTTAATTTCGCTGCTTCGTCCTGCTCTTTTGCACGCACGGTGTAGGTACCAAATTTATAAATGCTTTGCGGCGTAAGGCCAAGGTGCCCCATCACCGGGATACCCGTATCTACAATGCGTTTGATAGATTCAACCACCTCTTGTCCGCCTTCCAGTTTAACGGAATGGCCGCCGGTTTCTTTCATGATGCGTATGGCAGAGTTTAGCGCTTCCTTGCTGTTGCCCTGGTAAGATCCGAAAGGCATATCAACTACTACGAGGCTCCTGTTAACAGCACGTACAACCGATGATGCATGATAGATCATCTGGTCCAGCGTAATTGGCAATGTGGTTTCATGGCCTGCCATCACGTTGCTGGCACTATCGCCCACCAGTATTATATCGATGCCGGCGGCATCAAAAATTCCGGCAAAAGAAAAGTCGTATGCAGTAATCATGGAGATCCTTTCTCCAACCGCTTTCATCTTTTGTAAAGTGTGCGTGGTAACTTTTTTTATTTCTTTATTTACAGACATAAACCCGATTAATAAAATGAAGATTAATGGCGATGGGGAGATGGCTCTGCATTAGAATAAAACAAATCCTACACGTCGTTTTTGGAGCCCAAAAGTAGTAAGAAAAACAGAATAAATAATTTTAGAAAACGGCCGGCTATATCCAGGTTGCAATACGTTTGTTTACCGCTTGTTGATTTTAACCATAAGAACCGGGCTGGGCTGGGCCTCCCAGCCAGCATTGAGCCACCTGCGGGCATAAAAAACCAACTGGTATGGCTCACTAAAAAAACGATTCTTTTTTGCGTTAAACCAGTTTCTTCGCATGATCTCCACTTTTGTAAAAAGGCTAAGATCAAGCGGAATGGATGGTGCGGCGGTATAACCGGAAATATTACCAATCGAATCATATACCGGCACTTTGATGGCGGCATCGCCATTTATTATATCCATATTCAATGCAGCGAATGTTACAGGGGTTTTACTGTTGCCAACAAAAAACTGGTAATGTTGCTTTTTAAAATCTGGCCACAATGCCTGAAGCAGGTTATGCCCGTACAATTGTTTCACCATAGCACCAGCCTGCATCGTATCCAGGTTAATTACAATGCTCGTAGCTGTGTCGAACATTATCATACGAGACCGTGACCGCGGAATTTTCAAACACTTATTGGCTGCTGTGCTGAAAGCGGGTGCCTGCCCAAGTTCCTCGCCCCAGCTGGTAAATACCGAATATTTTGGCGAAGCGCTGGGAATATATATCTTAAGCAATCCATCCCTGATGTATAACAGTTGCTTTAGCAAGACGGAACTATTCGTTTGGTCGCTAAAATACCGGGCGGAAAACAAAGGGTCATCTGCTTCCATTGTTGTAGCAACCACGTTGCCGTTGTCATCAACAACATCCTTTGTTCTGTTAGGAGCTATTCTTTGCCGAACATCAGCGGCAGTTGCTTCTTGTTCTTCCTCATTTTCACCAGGAATAAATGCTATCAATTTTCCTGCAGCCAGCTTTTGCCTTAGTGCAAGGCTTATGTTGGGATTATTGAGTTGATATGCCGCACTTACATCTGCAGCCCAGGTTACAGATGACCGCTTGATAAAACTAAAATCCTTATCCTGGCCGGCTGCCATTAAACAGGCAAACATAGGTAACATGGCGACAATTCTTTTTATTATCAGCATTACAATGGAAATTTTTATTGTTATTCAGCGCTCCTTATTTCGGCCCAAAGGTGTTTAACAAGGCCATCGGCAAGGCCGATCTTTGGGACATAAATTTCTTCGGCGCCGGCCCAACGCATGGCATTGATGTAAATGGATAATGCCGGTACAATCACATCTGCCCGGTCTGCACGCATATTATATTTTTCAATCCTTTCCGTTACCGAAAAAGCAGAGAGTTCCCGGTAATAGTCACGCAAAAGCTCTAGTGACAGCGGTTTCCCGTCTTTCTTCTTGCTAAGCGAAAACACTTTGTTGATATTGCCGCCACTTCCAATAGCTACTACCGCTTTTTGATTTTTTGTTACCGCTTTAATAGTTTTCTTCATATCGTCCCAGTGGTCATCTGTTACAAAACCTTGCAGGATTCTTATGGTACCTATGTTGAAGGAATTTTTAAATACAAGGATGCCGTTGGTAAAACACGATAATTCAGTGCTACCGCCCCCTACATCAATATACATGTAACTGTTATTGGTGTCCATGTTCTCGGCAAAATGATTTTCGTACACCATGTTTGCTTCCATATCGCCGGAAATAATCTCTATACTCAGCCCGGTTTGGGCTTCTATCAACTTAATAACCTCTTGGGCATTGCTGGCATCACGCATGGCACTTGTGGCGCAAACCTTTACTGCTTCTACCTCGTATGCACTCAGCAGGTGTTTAAAGGCCTGCATGGTATCAAGAAACATGTTTATTTTCTGAGGGGAAATTTGTTGAGATTCAAACACATCAAATCCCAGTCTTAAGGGTACCCTAAACAGGTTTAGCTTATTAAAAACAGGTTTATCTTTCTCCTCTTCTTTAGCTTCCATTACCAGCAACCTTGCTGCGTTACTGCCTATGTCGATTGCTGCCAGTATCAATTTTTTCTTTTTAGCCTTTCGTTAAATATTCTATCTGTGGTTTAAAATTACAACAATGGCCATTGAATGAAAAAAATAAAAACAGGGATGAAGCTCCTACCCCTTATATTTTTTATTGCAGAGATAATTATAAGTAGATACCTGCGACCGCACACGGGGGTTGGTTCCGCCATACACGTAGTGATTACTTAGCTGGTTATCCAGTACACGGGCTTTCACGTTATCGCTTAGTTGTATGTTTACGAGATCAATAATTTCATTTTTGATTTCTTTGTCTGTAACAGGGCAGGCTGCTTCCACCCGGTGATCAATATTTCGCACCATCCAGTCGGCAGAAGAAATGAACAGCTTTTCGTTACCATCGTTGTGAAAAATCATCACCCTGGAATGCTCCAGGTACTCGTCTATAATACTGATAGCCTGAACTGGCTTTTTGAATTTTTTATTTTGTGAATACATGCAGAATATTCCCCTGATCACCATTTTCACTTCAACCCCTGCCATGGCAGCTTCTTCCAGTTTAAGGATCAGTTGTTCATCACTTAGCGAATTTAATTTGAGGGTGATGGCTGCCTTTTTCTTGCGTCTTGCATTTTTTATTTCACGGGCAATTAAAGACAGCAATTGACGACGCATTCCTGTGGGACTAACCATCAGCGTTTTGCACGCATTAAGCATACCTAGCCTGGTTTTCGGGTGTTCCAGGTAAGCAAATATCCTGTTCACATCAGCCATAATTTTCCTGTCGGAGGTTAGCAGGCAATGGTCGCTGTAGGCCTTCGAGGTTTTCTCGTTAAGGTTTCCTGTACTTACAAATCCATAATGCGTGGTTACATTGTTTACCCGTTTTTTTATAAGGCAGATCTTAGCATGCACCTTCTGGTTGGGCGTTCCCACAAACACTTTTACGCCGGCATCCTCCAGTTCCCGCTTCCACATCAGGTTGGCTGCTTCATCAAACCTTGCACTCAATTCCAAAATTGCGGTAACCATTTTTCCGTTGCGGACTGCATTGGTAAGTGCATTTATTACTTTAGATCTGGATGCAAGCCTGTAACAGGTTATTTTGATGCTTACCACATTGGGATCAATCGCAGCTTCCCTTAGCAAGTCTATCACACTATCAAAGGAATGATATGGGAAATTTAACATCACATCCTTTTCAAAAACAACACTAGTAACGCTGTTGGCATTTTTAAGTATTGGATGTGTAAATGGCCTTTTACGCATGCTGCGCTGGTTGAAAACTGACTCCGGGAAACTAATAAAATCTTTAAAATTATGTATCCGCCCGCCAGGTATCAGGTTTTCTTTTAAAGACAGGCCGAGCCGCTTCACCAGGTAGGTGAGCAGGGCAATATCAATCTCTTTGTCGAAAACAAAACGAACAGGTTTGCCCTTCTTACGGTTCTTGATCCCCTTCTCTAATTTTTGGATAAGCGAAGTAGAAATATCATTATCGATGTCTATCTCTGCATCACGTGTTACTTTAATAAGGTGAGCAGAAAACTGGTCATAATTAAAGAAAGAAAAAATGTAAGGCAGGCAATAACGTATCACATCTTCCAGCAAAATAATTTGCCGGGTATTGTCTTTTGATGGCAAAATCAAAAACCTGCTCAATCGCCTGGCCGGCACAGATACCAATGCAAAACGAGGCGCAATACTTTTGTCTTTTCGGGAAAGTTTGCAGGCCAGGTAAATAGATTTATCATTTAACACCGGGAAAGTCTGAATGCTTTCTATCATTAATGGAACGATATAGCTTCTTACCTCTTCATTAAAATAATCTACAACAAATTTCTGTTGCTGAATATTTAGCTTTTTATCGTTCACCAGCAGTATTTGCTGGGCAGCCATTTCTTTTTGTATTTCAAGCCATATTCTTTCAAACTCTATCTGCTGCAGGTTTACCTGCTCCTCAATTTCCTGCAATATGCTTTCGGGTTGTAGCTCCAGGTGCATTTTAGCTTTGCTGCCAAACTCTATCATTCTCTTGAGCGTGGCCACCCGTACCCGAAAAAATTCATCCAGGTTATTTGAAAATATTCCAAGGAATTTGATCCGCTCTTTTAACGGAACGGTTTTATCGGCAGCTTCCTGTAGCACCCGTTTGTTGAACGAAAGCCAACTGATGTCTCTTATAATCGTTTTTCTTTTATGCAATTGGATAAATTATTTTTTTAAATTCCTGCAAAATTAATACATCTAAACCGGCCTCAATATTAAGTTTCTTGAGCGGCTATCTTTTCATTTTTTCTATGATGGCGGTTGTTGAAATACCTTCTACAATTGTTGCGATATGCACCTTACCACCTGCCGCCATTACTTCTTTGGATCCAACAATTTCTTCCAGATTATAGTCGCCGCCTTTTACCAGGGTATCGGGCATGATGGCGGTTATCACATCGAGGGGCGTATCTTCCTCAAACAGCACTACCGCATCTACCAGCACAAGACTTGCAAGCAACAGCGCCCTTGCAGCTTCGTTATTGATGGGCCTTGAAGGTCCTTTTAGTTTCTTAACGGAGTCATCAGCGTTCACAGCAACTATCAGCATATCGCCTAAAGCAGCAGCTTCACTTAGCGATGCAATATGGCCCTCGTGCAAAATATCAAACACACCATTGGTAAAAACAATCGTTTTACCCAACATACGCCAGATTGCAACCTGTTGTATCAATTCAGGAAAGGGAAAAATTTTAGCTGGAATGGACTGGGTGATTTTCATGCTTTGTTTGTTTATTAAAATATGGCAGCAGTAACAATGCTACGAGGCCCGCTAAAATTACGATAGCTGTGTTAGCTCCCCAAATCAGCCAGCCAAATGCCTTACCAGATGGCGATGCTATTGAGTAGATCAGCAATGTTTCCATTACGAAAATAGGAAATGAACCGATGCCACCAGGAGTTACTATCATGGCCAGAGTAGCGAGGGACAATACAGCAAATGCCGCCCCAATGCCAAGCCCTGAAGTACTTTCCATGGCCGAAAAGCCAATGTATATTTGCAACAGGTACATGCTCCAGATAAATAATGTATGCGCAATAAACTGCTTTCTTTTTTGCAGGTTTTTAATAGTAGCAAAACCAGCAATAACGCCCCTGGCAAATACATTAATTCGTGCAATGAGTTTATTGCCTGGAAACTTTTTTACCAAGAGCCTGAAAAGCCAGACGATTACTCCAATACAAAAAACCACCAGCACTATTTTCAACCAAAGGGGCATACCGGTACCACTTGCCATAACATCAAGTTTTTCCTTTACGTAGCTGCCAATTAAATTGATTTGCAGCAATACGGTAATGCCAATGAAAATGAGGTAGCACATAAAATCGAATGTCCGTTCAACTAGAATGGTACCAAACAGTTTATCGAATTTTAGTTTTTCGTAGCGGGCCAGCAGGCTACACTTTAGTATTTCGCCCAGCCTCGGGATTGCCGAATTGGCCAGGTAGCCCACCATGGTAACAGCAAAAACATTCTTTAGTGCAGGTTTGTAATCCAACGGCCCCATCAAAATTTTCCAACGCATAGAGCGGCTGAGGTGACTAAGCAGGCTCATCATAATTACTGGTATCATCAGCCAGTAATTGGCATTCGAAAATGCTGCATAGAATTCTTCTTTCTCCGGTTCCGTCATAGATTTGAGCTGCCACCACACCAGGAATACCCCGGCGCCTAAAAAAAAACTGTATTGCAAGATGGCTATAATTCGTTTGCGCATAAGTACTCACAATTTACATCAGCGTGCTGATTCTTATACTCAATTTAAAAAATTAGTTGAGGTACAAATTATCAATCAACCTTACTTCATTAAGGTGGGCGGCTACTAATACTACCAGTTGCTGGGTGCCATCCCAATTGATTACAGGTTCCAGGCTACTTGCCGCTACGATTTCAACATAGTCTACTTTAAACCCATGTGTTTGCAGGTAGTTGAAAGCGGTAATCTTGAAAGAATCCGTTTCGCCAGGTTTAATCGTTTCTTTTAGTTGTTGAATACCTTTATAAATGTGTACTGCCTTTTTTCGCTCTGCTTCATCCAGCCGCATATTCCTGCTACTCATGGCAAGGCCGTCTGCTTCCCTCACTATAGGGCAGATAAAGAGTTGGGTGCTGAATTGCTTTAAACTTATCAGCCTTGCAATTACCATGCATTGCTGGTAGTCTTTTTGACCGAGGTACAGGGTGTCTGGTAAAACTGCCGCAAGCAATTTATCTACAATCCTACACACTCCCTGAAAATGGCCAGGCCTGTAGGTACCTTCCAGCATATTCTCAATATAACCCAGTTCGTAAACGATCACGGAATCTGCTTCAGGATACATTTCCCCCACGGCCGGGAGGAACAACAAGTTGCAGTCCGCTGCATCCAGCATCTCAATATCCTTCTCGATCTTGATCGGGTATTTCTCGAAATCTGCAGCGTTGTTAAACTGAGTAGGATTTACAAATACGCTGCACACGGTTATATCGTGATGGCCTTTGCAGGTTTTAATAAGTGAGATATGCCCGGCATGCAGGGCACCCATGGTAGGAACAAAGCCAACTGAAAGCCCCCTGCTGCGATATCCATTCAGGATTTGCCGGAGGTCTTTAACTTTTTTTACAAGGATCATAAAAGCTGGTTTTCAGGGCTCCAAATACTTGTATTCCCTTCGTTTAGATTAATTTCAGTAGTTTTGCACTCCATTTCAAAATATTAAATAGGTTTTACGTACTAACATAGTAAATATGTCAACAAAGAAAAGAATTTTATTCATTGCCAATGAAATGTCCCCTTACCTTGAACTCACCGAGTTTGCAGAAATAGTAAACAAACTGGCGGTGCTGTCTAACGACAATAATATGGAAGTACGCTGCATTATGCCAAGATTTGGGGTTATTAATGAGCGCAGGCATCGCTTGCATGAAGTGGTAAGACTTTCAGGCATTAATGTAACAATCGACAATGATGATTACCCACTAATCATTAAAGTTGCTTCGCTTCCTAATGCAAGATTACAGGTTTACTTTTTAGACAACGAAGATTTTTTTAAACGCAAATCTATCTTTACTGACGAAAACGACCAATGGTTTGATGATAACGGGTTAAGGACCGTTTTGTTCTGTAAAGGCGCACTGGAAACAGTGAAAAAATTTGGCTGGCCTCCGGACATCATTCATTGCAGCGGCTGGATGACAGGACTGATACCGATGTACATTAAAACTGCTTATAAAAAAGAACCCGTGTTCAGCCATAGCAAGATCGTGTACACTATAGGTGAAACTACTTTTAAGGAAAAGCTGGGTACCGATTTTGAGCAACTCCTCACCATTAATGATAATGTTACCAAAAAAGACCAGGAGGTTTTTAAAGACAATGACAATATTGCTATGTTTAAAGCTGGTGCAACTTATGCAGATGCGATAACTTTTGGTGCAGAAAC
Source organism: Chitinophagales bacterium (assembly GCA_038256495.1). Lineage (GTDB taxonomy): Bacteria > Bacteroidota > Bacteroidia > Chitinophagales > Chitinophagaceae > Ferruginibacter. Next base: position 39,751 of record JBBSKH010000006.1, on the reverse strand, counting down.
AATAGACAAGAAACTGGTAGACGAATTCACAAAAGCAAAAGGTAAAAAAGTGCTGCGATATGAGGCAGAAAGTGATTTAACAGACTATTTACAATTATATGCCGACCTTGCTAAGTAGGTGATTTTTACCAATCCTGTTACTAAAAAATTTATTTGTGTTTAAACGATTTTTACCTGTTTTACTGCTAACCTTTTTTCTTACAACATTGATTAACTGGGGGTGTACCAAATTAGACACTACCACTCTTGGAAGCGACCTGATACCAGCCGTTGACAACATCAATACATTTGCCGATACATTAGACATCATAAGTACTCAAGGTATTTTTGATGATACCCTTATCATTTTTAATGATGATAACCATGCATTGGGTACCATTAACAACGATCCCGTTTTTGGGCAGACGGACGCACAGGTAAATCTCCAATTGAAACCTTCGTTTTACCCCTATTATTTCGGCAGCCCAAAGGATACCCTTGTAGGCGTAGATTCTGTAGTGCTTACTTTAAGCTATAAAGGTGCCTGGGGCGATACCAACGTATTACAACAACTGGCCGTGTTCCAGATAAATGATAAATATTTTGCCGATAGTGCATACTTAAAATTCCCAACTACCAAATACAAACCAAATCTTGGCGCTCAGATAGGTGCAGCTACTGTAGATATACGCACGATAAAAAACCAGGTTAAATTTAATTATGGCAGAGATTCGGTTAGAAACCAAATCAGGATAAAGCTTTCAGCGGCTTTTGCAACCCAGTTGTTTGGAAGAGATTCAACTTCTATAGCTGGTAACAATGCATTTTTAAAAGATACTTTATTCCGTGATTTTTATAATGGCTTTGCCATTAAAGGCGTGGGTACAGGCAATGCATTAATGTATGTAAACCTTACTGATGCAAATACGGGTCTTGAAATTTATTATCGCAGGAAATTAAATGGAACGGGTAAATTAGACAGCACGTACAACAGGTTTGGTTTAACCACCACCAGCGCAGATATTACAAAAATCACAATATCGGCAACCTCTAACTATATAAAAAGAACACTCCCTTCTTACATCAACCCCGCCAGCCAGGATATTTATCTGCAAACAGGGCCGGGCACTTTTGCCAATTTAGTAATACCGGGTTTAAATACTTTCCAAAACAGTATCATTCACAGGGCGTCAATTTATATGGAGCAAATTCCTGAAGATCCCAACTCTGACAGTATATTCTCGGCACCACCTTTTATGTACCTCGATTTGAAAGATACAGGAACTACTAAATGGAAACCTATTTATTTCGACCTGAACCCGAACAGCCGCTATGATCCTGATTTTAAAGGCGGTTTGCCGTACTACCCTTTCCAGTTCAATATAGATTATAATTATTTTGGTGCTGCCGTTAAGAAGAGAGTAAATGCTATTGGACAAAAAGTTTCTTACTATGATATAAATGTGTCAAGGTATGTGCAACAGGTTGTGAGCAAAGGAACTCCAAATTATCAGATGCGATTATTCCCTGCTTATAATTTCAGTTACCCGCAATATAGTTTGCAAGTAATACCTTACAATAACCCCGTGGCTTTTGGCAGGATAAAAGTTAAAGGCGGTAGCCACCCAGACAAGCGTTTAAAAATGAGACTTGTCATTATTAATTCCAAGATTTAAAGATCATATTGATACAAACTCCTTTCGTTTTCATCGAAAGGAGTTTGTGCATTAACAATAGGCCCTTATATTTGCACATTCAAAAAATTAAACATGCCTTATTTATTTACATCAGAATCTGTTAGTGAAGGACACCCGGATAAAGTAGCAGACCAGATCAGTGATGCACTGATAGACAATTTTCTAGCCTTTGACCCCAGCAGCAAAGTTGCCTGCGAAACCCTGGTAACTACCGGGCAGGTAGTTTTGGCAGGTGAAGTTAAAAGTAAAGCTTACCTGGATGTGCAGGAAATAGCTCGTGGCGTAATCCGCAAGATCGGTTATACCAAGAGTGAGTATATGTTTGAAGCTACTTCATGTGGTATCTTATCAGCCATACACGAGCAGAGCGGTGATATTAATCAGGGTGTAGATCGCAAGAAAAAAGAAGAACAAGGTGCCGGCGACCAGGGAATGATGTTTGGTTACGCCACCAATGAAACCGATAATTACATGCCGCTGGCATTGGCAATGAGCCACGACATACTTATTGAACTTGCCGCTGTACGCAGGGAGAACAAGCAGATTAAATACCTGCGCCCCGATGCTAAAAGCCAGGTTACTTTGGAGTATGACGATAACAACCAACCTACAAGGATTGATGCTATCGTTTTATCTACCCAACATGATGATTTTGGAAAAGACGAAGTGATGCTGGCTAAGATAAAGAAGGATATCATCAACATAGTTATTCCAAGGGTGAAAGCAAAATATGCAAAGTATGCGCACCTCTTCAACAATAAAATTCAATACCACATTAACCCTACCGGTAAGTTTGTAATTGGCGGCCCACACGGAGATACAGGCCTTACAGGTCGTAAGATCATCGTAGATACTTACGGTGGTAAAGGTGCTCATGGTGGTGGTGCATTCAGCGGTAAAGATCCCAGCAAAGTAGATCGCTCTGCAGCATACGCAACCCGTCACATTGCCAAGAACCTGGTGGCAGCAGGGCTTTGCTCAGAAGTATTGGTACAGGTTTCTTACGCCATTGGTGTTGCAAAACCAACCAGCATCAACGTATTTACTTACGGTACTGCCAAAGTAGACCTTACTGATGGACAGATTGCAGATAAGATCATGAAGATGCCATGCTTTGATATGCGTCCTTATTTTATTGAGCAGCGTTTGAAACTTCGCAACCCAATGTACAGCGAAACAGCAGCATACGGACATATGGGCCGGAAGAATGAAACAGTTGAAAAAATATTCACCTCTCCTGATGGTAAAACATTGAAGAAAAAAGTAGAACTGTTTACCTGGGAGAAACTGGATGCAGTTAAAGAAGTAAAAAAAGTGTTTGGTTTGAAATAAGATCAGACGAAACATTTGAATAAAAGTTTACAGAAGCCATAAGTCTTAAAAGCTTGTGGCTTTCGTTTTTATAAATCAACGTAATTTAGCACCGTGAAAAATTTCAGGCAACAACATCACAGACCAAAAAAAAACACCCTCGTAGTTGGCAGGGCCGCCGTAATTAAAGCAATGCAGGAAGGCAAACAACTGGAACGCATTTACATGCAAACAACCGTGCATGGTGAAGTAATTGACGAGATAAAGCAACTTGCTGCCGATAATCTGGTGCCCATCAATAAAGTGCCGGTAGAAAAACTAAACAACCTGAATGTAAGTAACCACGAGGGTTGTGTGGCCATGATCTCTAAAATTCAATACCAGGACCTGCAGCAGGTTATTTCCTTCGTGGTAGAGAATGCGGAGGTTCCATTGTTTCTTATTTTGGATGGCATTACAGACATCAGGAATATTGGTGCCATTGCCCGTAGTGCATATGCATTGGGTGTACAAGCCATCATCATACCAGACAAAGGTGTGGGTGCATTGAATGAAGATGCTATCCTTACTTCCGCCGGTGCATTAGAAAAGATGGCAGTATGCCGGGTGCAAAGCCTGATGAAAGCTGTTGACGATTTGCACCTTAATGGCATAAAAGTGTATGCGAGTGAAATGACCGCAAAACTTAAGAGTTTCGAAATAGATTTTAAAGACCCCTGTGCCATTGTTATGGGTGGAGAAGAACACGGTGTATACCCTGCCCTCATGAAGATCTGCGATGAAAGATTCCAGATTCCGATGCCAGGTAATTTTGAGTCCCTGAATGTGTCTGTAGCCACGGGTATTATTTTATACGAAGCCATGAAGCAACGTTTGTAATACATCACTTATTAAGCTCTGCAGGCATCCCGATGAGAATGCTATGATTTGTTTTACATCTCTTTTAATTTAAGCGCATATGTGTATCCTGTTGCACACTCCTGCCATTTCATTCCTTTTTGTTCCCCCGGATTTTCCACTAATCAGGCTTTTCTATATGTAGCTGAGAGCAAATGAGCCATGGCATAATGATTGTTGCTGTACTGTGGTACAAACCACCATCCTTCACATTAAAAATTAATTATTATGACTGGTTACCATACTTACAAAGATTGTATTGATGCATGCCTGCGCTGTGCAGCCCTCTGTAATCATTGTGCTTCTTCCTGTACAAAGGAGGATAATATTGCAATGATGGCTGACTGTATACAGCTTGATATGGAATGTTCGACCTTATGTTATGCTGCAGCACAATTAATGAGCCTCGGCAGCAGTAAAGCAAAAGAAATTTGCGCTTTATGTGCAAATCTATGTGATGCCTGTGCAGCCGAATGCGGCCAACATGAAACTGAACATTGTAAAGAATGCGCCGAAGCTTGCAAAGCTTGTGCCGCAGCCTGCAGAAATATGTAAGGAGAACTTCTTAAAACTACTATGAAGCATAAGAACACCGTTGCAGACTGCAGCGGTTTTTCTTTTGTGAGGACTTTTCTACCAAACCGGGCACCTGGCACCTTTCTGTTCATTGCTGCCAACTTTTCTACCCGGCAGGTATTGCTGCCGGTCGGCCTTCCTGCCCGGCCTAATGGTAAAAGCAAGGTATGCCCCACCCGATTGTATCTTATCTTTTGCAAATACACTTGCCAGGTTATGTGTACCCATTAAAAGCGGTCCTAATCTTAGTGCTGCTCCTACCCACAACTGTTTCTTATTATTATAAAGTACGGGCATGTAGACCCCAACGGATCGTAATTCCCACCTGGGTGTAAGTGCCGCATAATTCAGGTCTCTAATAGATGATTCTCCATTTGAAAACAGCGACCCCACCGGCAAACTTATTTCTGCATTTACAAAGAAATTGTCTTTAATATGCTGGTCTACATTTATCAATAACCGGGTGGGTTGGTTGATAGAAAAGTTCCCTTGTTGGCTCGAAATATTCGAAGCTATTGATGCAAGGCTGTCGTTGAAAGCATCCACATTATTTGCACCTGATAAGCTGCTTTCAACAAGCGTATCTGTTACAGCAGGTCTGAAACCGCTGGCTACCCTGCTGCGTGAGCTGTACAAATACTTATTAGTGCCGATATCCATCAAACTTATGCCCAGCTTGGTTTCGTAGGCATAGCCACCAAAGAGGTCTTTATCCTCATCCGCTAAAAAAATATATTCTATGCCTATATCGGCACTAATGGAAGTTGTGGTGTTTTTTAAAAATGATTTAATATTATTCATCGTAGAACGATTAGAATCTATCCCGTCAAAATTAGCAGAATAGCCATAACTAAATTGTGCATCGGTGAGATTGAAATATTCTTTGTCGGCAGGAGTAGCAGCGCTCACCTGGTTAAAAGTTACACCAGAAAGCCGGGCATCTAAACCAGCAATGGCACGGGTAAGCTTCAGCGTTATACCGGCGTTTAGCAGCCTGTCGCCATCGTTAAGAATGGTATGGCCGATGGTGCCTGTAAGTTCCCCCCATGCTGTGCCTTTTACATTTGCAGCCAGGGGCTGCTGTTGCATATTTATCCGTAAGAAATCGGCTAGTGAAAAAATAGTATCCTGCCAATGAGCCTGCTCACCTTCTGCAAATACATAGCTTCGGAGTTTTGCGCCAAATGCAATGGCTGTGCGGGGATTCAAGCTTATCCTGGCATTGAACAAATGAAGATCCTGGTTGGCAGCAAAGAAGTGTTTTCTTACGCCGTTGTTACCGGTAGCAATCACACTATCGGGCGGAGAAAGCAAAGAAAAATATGATAGTGGCTGTATCGTAAATGCGTTGGTACTTTGTTTTAACTGCAGGCCAAAAACGGTGACATCCCATTTATAAGGTACATGCACAATGCCCGCCGGGTTCTGCGATGGCGCCAGGCTACCGGCATAAGATGAGCCATGCAGGGCGTGGTAGTTTTGTGCCGCCACGCCTTGCGTGCAAATTGTAAAGATGAAAATATAAAAAATATAACGCCGCATTCAAATGATATTGGAATTAAAATGCATGCAACAGCATGGTTTCAGATAATATATCGCAGTAAAAATACAAATTACCTGCCAACCTGGTTGAGGCATCCAATTAAAACACCCGAGCTGGATCATTGAATTTCTTCTACAATATCTTCAGGCTTGTACTTGTAAAATATCATCCCCATCATCATGATAATACTCGATAACAAGATCACGAAAAACAGGATACCCTCGTTGAAGTTATTAAGCTTGAAAAAATCGGGGATCTTATAAAACAGCAGGATCGTTATCAACCCACGGGGAATAAAGAAAACCTCTGGAAACACCTGCTGCTTCAGGAAAAAGCGCAGGAACAAAAACCTGGCTACCAGCAATACCCCCACAATTATAGAGCCTACCAGCATTACCTCGTTCTGCAAGGCAAGGCCAAGGTTAATAGAGTATCCAAACAATAAAAAGAAAAAGGTTCGGATCAAAAAGGATGTTTCTGCTGTGATGGAATGCAGCAAATGAGTGATAGCAGTTACATCTTTGTTAGAAAAATGCTTATCCAGTTTCGGTATTCTTACCAGTTTCCAGTTGTTCATCAGCATACCAAAAACAAGGATGATGATTAATGATGGCAGGTGCAATAATTTGCCGGTTACATACAAAAAGATCAATAAGGCAAACAACAGGAAGAACCGGATATTCAATTGAGATTTTGCCAGTATGAGCAATAGCAAAAATGAAAACAACAACGACAAAACAATCGACAGGATAATATTTAAAAAGAAAGACCCTACTGAAATAAGCGAAAAGGTTTCGCCCGCTATCATGAAATTAAAGACGAGGATGCCGATAATATCAGAGAAGGACGCTTCATAAATCAGAAATTCCTTTTTGTCTGGCGACATGGAATGAATACTTGGTATTACGATGGAACTGCTCATAATACTCAGCGGGATAGAATAAACAATGCATTTTATCAATGGCTCCTGCAACCAGTAGTATAACCCGGCTGCAATAGCAGATAATGACAATACGAAAATTACAAGGGCCGAAAAAAATGAATTCCTGATCACAGGAATCTTGCCACGGTCCAGTTTCAGGTCAAGGCCCGCTTCCAGCACAATCATCACCAAACCGGTAACACCCAGGAATTCTATCAGGATGCGAGGCAGTATAATATTCCATCCTTCGCTGTCGGCCACAAAGCGAAGCAGAATACCGGCGCCCAGCAACAGTAGCACAGAAGGCACTCTAATATACCGGGAAACAATGGAAAACAAATAAGACACCACTACCACAGAACTTAAAATAAGTAATAAAAATTCTACTGATAGATTTCCCATGACAGTAAGATATAACTTTATGTGCGGAGTGAAAAATTTGCCTCAGCCCTGTTTAATCAGGAGCAATCAAAAATAATGTATCTAAATAAACAAACCATTCAGCATCACTTTGTCTACAAGGTTATGTGAAAATGAATAAGGGAGATAAGCCAGAGATGGGATGGGTTTAGTAAGAATAAGGTTTGCTTTTTTGCCTACGGAAATACTCCCCAGTTCGTCCTGCACTTCCATTGCAAAAGCGCCATTGATGGTTGCTGCATTGATGGATTCTTCCGGCAGCATCTTCATCTGTATGCAGGAAAGCGCCACTACGAAATTCATATTTGCTCCTGGTGAAGAGCCCGGGTTAAAATCTGAAGCAAGCGCAATTGCAGCGCCGGCATCAATAAGCTGGCGGGCAGGCTGGTAAGGCATGCGCAGAAAAAAAGCCGCGGTGGGCAGCAAAGTGCCAATCGTATCGGAAGCCGCCAGTATATTAATATCTGCGTCGGTCATGGTCTCCAGGTGATCGAGCGATAGGGCCCCCAGTTCGGTTCCGGCCTGTATGCCGCCGATACTGTTTAACTGGTTTACGTGCAGCTTTGGTTTTAATCCATACTGTGCTGCCGCCTGGCAGATACGGTTCATCTCATCAACGGAAAAAAATCCTTCTTCGCAAAAAACATCTACGTAATCAGCCAGTTTTTCTGCTGCAATTACCGGTAGCATTTCATTCAATAGCTTTTCAATATAGCCTTCATGATCTTCCTTGTATGCTAACGGGTAGGCATGGGCTCCCAGGAACGTACTTTTAATGGTAAGGTCGCTGTGCTGCTTAAGGCGTTTTATAACCCGCAGCATTTTCAGCTCGCCTTCTGTACTAAGCCCATAGCCGCTCTTTATCTCGATAGCCCCGGTGCCCATTGCTGCCACTTCTTTTAATCTTAGCATCGCCAGGCGAAACAATTCATCTTCGCTGGTTTCGTTAAGCACCCGGGCAGAGTTCAATATGCCTCCCCCCTGCTGCGCTATTTCAGCATAACTCATGCCTTTTAATTTATGCACAAATTCATCCTCCCTGCTTTTGGCAAAAACAAGGTGACTATGGCTGTCGCACCAGGCTGGCATCACCGTCTGTCCTGCTGCGTCAATAACATGCGCAGGTAACTGCGGTACCAATAATTCCAGTTCGGCCATATGCCCAAAGACAGCAATAACACCATCTTCTACCAGCAAAAATGCATCGTTTATAACAGGAAGATCTGCAAGGGCAGGCCCTCTCAGCAACTTGTACTCTTTTCTTACACCTGCTAATTGTTGTATGTTGGTAAAAATTGATGTCATGGAAAAAGGATTTATAATTGTTCCAGCAATTCTTTGCTAAAGGCTTCCAGCCCGGGATCACGGGCGCCCATAAGCAGAAAGACACAGTCGTTGGTAAAATGTGGCCGCACATTTTCCAGCAGGTCTTTCCGGTCTTCTACAAAGAAAGCAGATTTGCCGGAAGCCTTGATGGCTTCTATAAGGTCATTTGCAGAAATATCTTTTACCGCTGTGCCACCGGCATAGAATATTTCACTCATCCATACCTCATCCTGCGGGCGTAATACGGCAATAAATTCGTTTATAAAATCATTCTTTAAAAAACGTGTAGGACCATAGCCATGCGGCTGAAACCATGCAATAACTTTTGATGCAATTGGCTGGCAGGCGGCAATAGATGCAGCACACTTAGCGGGATTGTGGGCATAATCGTCAATAAGGTAAACCCCGTTTTTTATACCCAGCAACTGGTGCCTCCTGTAAATTCCCTCATAGTGTGCCAGCGCATTTGCACTAGTTGCATCATCTACTCCCAATTGCCGGGCCACCGCAATGGCGGCCAATGCATTTTCCATATTGTGTTTGCCAACAGTGTTCAATTTAAATTCCTGGTCTCCAACTTTGAATGTAATAGTCATTCCTTCTTGCCGAAAATTTGTGGCAACAATTGCAGCGCCGGTATCAATTGCTGTGGAAAAATCATTAATAATACCGGCAGATAAAGATGCTGCCAGTTCATTGTTTCGGTTAACGATAAACGATGTTTTGGTATGTTTTTTAAAGGTTGAAAATAAATCCATGAGTTCTGCAATTTCCTGGTGGTCTTTATCAACGTTAAGCAGAACGCCTATCTCCGGTTCGTATTGAACAATTGATCCGTCGCTTTCATCGGCTTCAATAACCAGCCAGTCACCCGCTCCTACTTTTGCATTACCGATCTTATTTTCTTTGATGATACTTACCAGCCCTGCTCCGCTGATGATGCTTGGCTGCATGCCCGCAGTTTCCAGGATGCAAAACAACATACCACAGGTGGTACTCTTACCGGAGGTACCTGCCACCGCAATTGTTTTTTTACTGTTGGCAATCATAGCCAGCATTTCGCTCCGTTTTACAATTGGTATGTTTAACTGCAGCGCCTTTTGCACCTCGGGTACGGTGGTTTCTACTGCGGTTGAAACCACTACCAAATCAGTTTTTTCATTGAGGCCTGATCCATTTTGTTCGTAGCATTGTATGCCTGATGCCTCCAGTTTAATGCGGCTGTCATTATCCAAACCCGGCATAAAATATCGGTCACTGCCAGCCACCTGTTTTCCGATCCCTGCAAGGTATTGTGCTATGGCACTCATGCCGGTTCCGGCAACGCCAATAAAAAATATGTTATCGTAATCTGCTATTGTCTTGTTCATCGTTTGTTCAGCATCACTTTAATTGTTAACACAAAATTTCCAGTTCTTTCAGGTAATCGTATTGCAGGTCCTCATGCATGGATGACACCGATTTCTTAATCTTTTTTACCAGGCCTAGAAAAATATTATGCAGTGCTGTACTTTTTTTAAAGTCTATCTTAAGCTGCTGCATCTGCAATGCAACTGATAATAATATTTCTACCTCGGTGGTTGGCTGGCTGCTATAACGGATATACCGGTTGGCGGTTCTAACAATTTTGCGGATCGTTTTCTTAGCAAAATAAAGATTGCTGGTATTCACATCTTCAAAAAGCAGCGCCAAACTTTTTTTTACAGAGGCCACATAGCCCGGTTCATCTGCTTCATCAAACAACAGGTAGGTTACCAGTTCCTTATTTTCCTTTTTGAATTTCGCCAGGCGCAAACAGATACTCAATAATTCATTGGGGGGAATATTCTCCAGTGCTGCCTTAATATCTTTAAGCGATGCCGCATTCATGGCAGCAAAATACTTTTTTTATTGTTACCAAAAGCGGCTTGTACCAAATGAACACAAATCATTGCGGTTAGCTCTTGACAAATAGAGGTATTAAAATTAAAAAAACCTCCGGTTAATGCGGAGGTTTTTAAATTAATTGTGGCACTGATTTTTTGCCTGGATATTGTGAATTCTAAATTGTTGGGGTTGCAAAGGCATTGGAAATATGACTCAAAGATACAATGCCCCTGGAAACAATTTGTAGGACTGCGATTCAAGTTCATGTAGAATTAATACTATAGAGAAACTGCAGCGCCAGGTAAAACAATAAATTTTACTAAATTGCGTTCTAAACCCATAACACTATGCAAAAAAACCTAACGCTTTTACTAGCCTTGCTATTGGTCATCAACATCTCTTACGGACAATTATTAAAAAAAATCCTCCCGGCAAATAACGCCTCGCAATCAATTGCAACCGTTGTAGAAAGTTACCGCCACAATTATCGCAGCATCCAGGGAGATGCCCTTGCACCCGACGAAGACAGGGATATTTTCAGGTCTGCCATCCAGTTAGCTGGTGCTGAACCGGCCGTTATCTACCGTTTTCATTCTGATACAGATACCAGCGCCAGTTGGCAGGTAGTGTTGTTTAGCGGCGAAGAATATAAAGATGCTGAGAAAGCTTACAACAATGCTTATAAAACAATTAAACAAACAAAATTTAAAATTGGTAATGACAGCTATGGATTTGAAGGAGAGAAAATAGCTGCTACCGATGCCATCAGGTTTACCTCAAGCCTATTGCGCCCGACGATTACTACCGGCGTATATGAACACTATATGGCACAGGTAGATCTTATTTATTCTTTTGATGGCTGGAAGGTATTATTGAGCCTTCACAGCAGGAAAAAAGATACCGAACGTTATTAATCTTTTTTACAAAATTTCATAGTCACCTTAGTCGGATGGCTTCTATATTTTTCATATTAACAAAACCCGGAAGACTTTTAACAAAACCAATGCCTTGCAATGAAATCAGCGACTGCCGGTATATTCAAAAACTCTAAACAGAGATAATATGTTAAAGGGAGTATCCTTTGAAATCTTGGAAAAAGTTTCTGGCACGGTTTTGTAATTATACCACGCAACTAAACCTCAAAACCATAATTTAAAAATCAACATCATGAAAAAATTAATTTACATATTGTTCTTAACGGCTGGATTTGCAGCTTGTAAAAGTAAGTCGAATCTTAACGTGAACAAAGAAGTAGTGACGCTTAACGACTCTATGTATGGTAGCAGCAGTTACCTGACTGATACCGGAGCCGTTGCCAATGAAGCGGCGTTTTTGAATGGAGAGTCAGTAGAGAGTGGCAAGGCTACGATACCAGCGAGGACGACATCCACCAGCAGGACAAGTACCGCCAGAAGAAGTACTAATACTGGTAGCAGCACAGGTTCTACAGGCAGCACATCCAGCACAGGAACAAACAACAGTACTGCAAAAAAAGGTATGAGTAAGGCTGCGCAAGGCGCCGTTATAGGTGGCGTAGGTGGCGCAGTAGCCGGTGCAGTTATTGGTAAGAATGCCAAAGGTGCTGTAATTGGTGGCGCCGTGGGTGCTGCAGGTGGTTACATCATCGGCAGAAACAAAGACAAGAAGAGTGGCCGTGTAGGCGGAAATTAATAAGCAGGCTCTACTTTCAATATATATATATCACCCATTACAAAAATATAATTGTAATGGGTGTTTGTTTTTAAAGCATTGTACCTAAATTTGAAATTATGGCAGCATGTAACTTTACAATCCCTTTTAGCGGAGACACGGAAACAGTATTGGCAAAGGCAAAATCTGCCGTGGAAAAACAGAGTGGTTCCTTTACCGGCGATGCTGAAAAAGGCAACTTCGAGGTGAGCTTTTTTGGACAGGAAATCGTTGGTTCCTATACCGTAGCAGGCAATAACCTGGAAATTGTAATTGAGAGCAAACCCTTTATGGTTCCCTGCAACGCAATCGAGAACTTTCTAAAGAGCCAGATAACATAAAGGGCATACCGTTTAGGCATACCCTCTGGTTAATTTTCTAATCTTTTTTATTTTGATGCAGGTGTAAAAACTCACTACCGCACCCAATACCAGATGATTCCCGGGTGAGGCGTTGTGGGCCCTATCCAAGGTGCAGGATCCCATCCACCATTAGCTATCAATGTTCCCCACCATGATCCGTTGGCATCATTGCTGGTGGTTATCAGCCCCTGGCTGCCGGGAGAAAACCATGGCATACGTTCCTCAATTCCATCATCCTGATAAAACCAGTACCACTTTTCTTGAGGAAATCGGTCCAGATGATGATAGAATACATCGCATCCGTCCTGGGGCCTCCCTAAAAAATTTCTGCACCGTTTGTGTAAAAGTAACCAAGGGTTATCAGCCGATTTTTACCGAGATTTACAGCCACAGTTTTAATATTTTTTATAATACGAACTGTTATTTACAAGACCTTTTTTATTAAACTAGTACAGCAGCAAAAACCAGATATGCAATTTTCTCATTTACACGTTCACACCCAGTTTTCTTTACTAGATGGAGCTGCTTCTATAAAAAATTTGTACAAAAAGGCGATTGCCGAAAAAATGCCTGCCCTGGCAATCAGCGATCATGGCAATATGTTCGGCGCATTTGAGTTTGTAAAAGAAGCCTATCAGCATAAGAACGACGATGGCACTTTAAAAGTGAAGCCAATTGTTGGATGCGAATTTTACATCACCCAGGATAGAACTCGGAAGACCTTCAGCAAAGAAGAGAGAGATCCCCGCCACCACCAGATACTATTGGCCAAGAATGAGCAAGGTTATAAGAACCTGGTAAAACTTACATCCCTGGGATATATTGAGGGGATGTACAGCAAGTATCCAAGGATTGATAAAACACTCATTCATAAATACCACCAGGGATTGATTGCTACCACCTGCTGCCTTGGTGCATTGGTACCGCAAACCATTCTTAAAAAAGGCGAAGCTGAAGGCGAAAATGAATTTAAATGGTGGCTCAATATCTTCCAGGAAGATTATTACATAGAATTACAACGGCACGGCATACCCGACCAGGATAAGGTAAATGAGATCTTACTGAAGTTTGCCAAAAAGTACAATGTAAAAGTTATAGCCAGCAACGACAGTCATTATGTAGACCAGGCAGATTTTAATGCCCACGATATTTTGCTATGCATCAACACCGGCGAAAAACAAAGTACACCTGCCATGCGGGAGTTTACTGACGATGATGTGAGCATGAAGAACAAACGCTTCGCTTTTCCCAATGACCAGTTTTACCTGAAAACCGGTGCAGAAATGAGCAAGGTATTTGCAGACCTGCCCGAAGCCATCGACAATACCAACGAGATCGTAAGTAAAGTTGATCTGCTTGATTTGAAAAAAGACATCCTGCTCCCCTATTTTGAAGTGCCTGCTAATTTTAAAAGCCAGGAAGAATACCTGGAACACCTTACCTGGAGCGGCGCCAAAGAACGCTACAAAATACTTACTCCTGAAAGTGAAGAACGCCTGCAGTTTGAGCTGGGCGTTATAAGGAAAATGGGCTTTGCTGGTTACTTTCTTATTGTTAGTGACTTTATAAAACATGGTCGTGATATCGGCGTTTTCATTGGCCCCGGTCGTGGTTCTGCGGCAGGAAGTGCCGTGGCCTATTGCATCGGCATCACCAATATTGATCCTATTAAATACAATTTGCTGTTTGAGCGTTTCCTGAATCCTGAGCGTAAGAGCATGCCCGATATTGATACGGACTTTGATGATGATGGCCGGCAGAAAGTTATTGATTACGTGGTGCAGAAATATGGTAAGAACCAGGTGGCACAAATTATTACTTACGGCACCATGGCAGCCAAATCCAGCATTGCAGATGTGGCTCGTGTAATGGACCTGCCTTTGCCCGAAAGCCGTGCCATCAGTAAGTTAATCCCGGAACGGCCAGGTATTAACCTGAAGAGGTTATTGCATGCGCCTATTACTACCAAAGAAGCAAAAGCTGGTGAAAATTCGCTGGAAGAAAAAGAACAGTTGCAGGGTGAAGACGTTGAAAATGTAAAGAAGTTACGGGAGATTTATGCCGGCAACGACCTGCACAGCAAGATCCTGCATGAGGCAGAGATTCTGGAAGGCTCCGTTCGTAACACAGGCATCCACGCTTCTGCCATCATCATTGCACCACAAGATCTTACAGACCTATTGCCGGTGGCCACTTCAAAAGAATCAGAATTATGGCTTACGCAGATAGAAGGGAATAGTATAGAGGAAGCAGGTGTAATCAAGATGGACTTCCTGGGACTGAAGACCCTGAGTATTTTAAAAACTGCCCTCACACTCATTAAGCAAAATCATGGTGTAAGTATCGCAATAGATGAAGTGCCGCTGGATGATGAACTTACTTACAAATTATACCAGCAGGGAGATACCAATGCTACCTTCCAGTTTGAAAGTGCTGGTATGCAAAAATACCTGCGGGAGCTGAAGCCGGATAAATTTGATGACCTGATTGCGATGAACGCATTATTCAGGCCGGGCCCCATGAGCTATATTCCGCAGTTTATTGCACGTAAACATGGCAGGGAAACGGTGGCCTACGATTTAGCGGATATGGAGGAATACCTGGAAGAAACCTACGGTATTACGGTATACCAGGAGCAGGTGATGTTGCTTTCTCAAAAACTGGCCAGCTTTAGCAAGGGTGATGCAGATATTTTGAGAAAGGCCATGGGTAAAAAACAAAAGTACATTCTTGATAAGATGAAAGTGCAGTTTATTGACGGGGCTACCGCTAAAGGACACCCGAAAGATAAACTGGAAAAGGTATGGACGGATTGGGAGGCTTTTGCCCAATATGCATTTAATAAATCGCACAGTACCTGTTATGCGTTTGTGGCATATCAAACGGCATATCTTAAGGCTCACTACCCCAGCGAATACATGGCTGCTGTATTGAACCATGCAGGCAGCATTGATAAAATTACCTTCTATATGGAGGAGTGCAAGCGCATGGGTTTAAAGGTGCTTGGCCCAGACATTAATGAATCTCAAAATGGTTTTGCCGTAAATAATAAAGGAGAGATCAGGTTTGGCTTTAGTGGCCTGAAAGGTGTTGGCGAGGCAGCCATTGAAAACATCAATGAAGAAAAATCCAGGCACGGACATTTTAAAGATATTTTCGACCTTGTAAAAAGAGTTAACCTGCGTTCCGTGAACAAGAAATCGCTGGAAAGCCTAATATACAGCGGCGCTTTCGATTGCTTTACTGATATGCACCGGGCACAATATTTTAATGCGCCGCCCGGCGATACTGCCACTCTTGAAAAAATCGTGAAGTTTGGTGCGGTGTTTCAGTCTCAATCGGCAAGCACCACCAATACCCTGTTTGGCGACTTACAAATGCCAGAGATCGTTCCGCCAAAATTGGCCAATTGTCCACCATGGCAATTGATTGAACAGCTCGATTTTGAAAAAGACGTTACGGGTATGTATATGAGTGGCCACCCGCTGGATAATTATAAGTTTGAGATGAACCACTATAATATTACCCCCATTTCCGATTTCCTGGAAGTGAAGAATGCGGTGGATGGCACGCCTACATCCAAGCAATTCAGGTTGGCAGGATTGGTAATAGATGCACAGCACCGGTTAACCAAAACCGGCAAGAATTATGGCGTGTTGTTTATTGAAGACTTCACCGGTAAAACAGACTTCTATCTGTGGCAGGAAGACTATGTAAAATATTTGAAGTACCTGGAAAAAGGCATGATCCTGATGGTGGAGGGTGCGTTTAGGGAGAAACGATACCGACAGGGCGAATTCGAATTCAGCTTCACCAAGCTGCACTTACTGGAAACCGTTAAGTCTACTTTAACAAAACAAGTAATAATAGAAATGAGCCCCGAAGCAGTAAGTGATGATTTTGTAGAATTTATTGACCAGAATATTAAAATGCACCCTGGAAAATCTTCCATAAAATTCAATATTACCGATCCGCTAAGCCAGCACAGGATTAGTTTATATACCATTGAGAACGGTTTTACGATGAATGATGATATGGCTGTTTTTCTCCGGAATAACAAGGACTTAGAGGTAAATGTGTTAACTGCCTAACGTTTAACTGACGATTGGGCTCACATTACTGACATATAGGATGTGTATATGTCATTGTGTATTGCTGAACAGAATGGTTTTAAATTTGTTACTATACCATCATATTATTTATTAAACATTAAACTATAGCAATATGGCACTAGAACTTACAGATGCGAACTTCAAAACAGAAGTATTGGATTCAGACAAATTAACGGTAATAGATTTTTGGGCAGAATGGTGTGGACCATGTCGTGCCATAGGACCGGTTATTGAAGAATTGGCTACAGAATATGATGGCACGGTAAAGATCGGCAAATTGAATGTTGACCAGAACCCACAAGTTTCTATGAACTACGGTATCACCAGCATACCCGCTATCCTCTTTGTGAAAAACGGAGAAGTGGTTGATAAATTGGTAGGCGCACAACCGAAAGCCAATTTTGTAAAAAAGATTGAAGCACACAAATAATCACTTTTAATATAGCATTAAAAAAGCCTTCCCGTAAAATGGAAGGCTTTTTTGTGCCCTTAAATATTTTTATTAAGAGGCGGGTTATGTTAATGGGCTACCGCCTTTATCACTTCAGGATTGTGTTTATGCCTGAACATTATCATGAACAACACACCTACTATGAGCGCATAAAATGCAAACGTAAGCCAGATGCCATGCCAGTCCTTGGCTCCACCACTTCCGGTAAAGTAAGTATCTATCATTAAGCCACTTAATTTACTGCCAAAGTAAGCCCCCAGGCCATTTGTCATCATCATAAATAAACCCTGTGCGCTTGACCGGATAGAAGGATCGGTAGTGGTTTCAACAAACAGCGATCCCGAAATATTGAAAAAATCAAACGCCATTCCGTAAACGATGCAAGACAGGATGATCATCCACAGTCCTTCATATGGGTCAGGGTTGCCATATGCGAATAAGGCGAAACGCAATACCCAGGCAAACATAGAAAAGAGCATCACCATTTTAATTCCGAATTTCTTAAGGAAAAATGGAATGGTAAGTATAAATACCGTTTCGGATATTTGTGAAATTGACATGATGATAGTAGAATACTTAACCACCAACGAGTCAGCATATTTGGGAATGTTCTTAAAATCGTCCAGGAAAGAATCACCATACATATTAGTCAATTGTAAGGCTGCTCCCAGGAACATTGAAAAAATAAAGAACAGGGCCATCTTATAATTACCGAATAATTTAAAAGCTTCGAGGCCAAGTTGCTCAACCATGCTCGCACCCTTTTTTATATTGCGCTGTGGCGGGCATTTGGGCAAGGTGAAAGAGTATATACCGAGTAAAATAGCCACCACGGCTGCAATGATAAACTGGTTAGCGTTTGCCTTGCTACCCGTAAGATTAGTGGTCCACATGGCAGCAATAAAGCCAATAGTACCCCAAACCCTAATGGGCGGGAAAACTTTTATTACATCATAATTGTTATTCTTCAGAATAGTGTATGCAATGGAATTAGAGAGGGAAATGGTGGGCATGTAAAAGATCATGGCAGCAAAAATCACATAGTATAAGGTTTCCGGATCGTCTACCATTGGAACGTAAAACAACACCACGCCATAAAGTATATGCAGGATACCATAGAGCTTTTCTGCATTCATCCATTTATCAGCAATTATGCCGGTGAGCGCCGGCATAAAAAGAGATGATAATGCCAGCGTTGAAAATATAGCACCAAATTGTGCACCGGTCCATCCCTTGGCATTAAAACAATACGTACCAATGGTAATGAGCCATGCACCCCAAACAAAAAATTGTAAAAAACTCATGAGGGTAAGCCGTAACTTAATATTCATTATACCGTTTAATTTTAGGGCAGTAAGATATACATTTATTAAACACGCAACACCCGGCCATTCTTTTTTTACACAACATTATTCAAACAAAATATTAGCTCTAAGGCTTCTATAATCAACGTAAATTTGCAAAAAATAAAAGCATGAGCCTACCGATAGATAGTATTATAGCATCCACACCACAACCAGGTCTCCAAAACATAGCACAAAAAGTAAAGAACGGAGAACGTTTAACCGACGAAGAATGCATCTTGTTATTTGAAGAAGGCAGCCTTGGCTTTGTAGGAGCTTTGGCCAATCACATCCGTGAACAGAAACATGGCGACACTACTTACTTCAACCGCAACTTTCATATTGAGCCTACCAATGTTTGTGTTTTCAGTTGTAAGTTTTGTTCTTACTCACGATTATATGCACATAAGGAAGAGGGCTGGGAACTAAGCATAGACCAGATGCTGGATATTGTAAAAAGTTATGATGGCAAACCCATCACAGAAGTACATATTGTAGGGGGCGTGCATCCTAAAATGAATATGGCCTACTTTATTGAATTAATTCAGAAGATAAGTGGACATCGTCCTGAGCTGCACATCAAGGGCTTTACAGCCGTTGAGCTGGATTACATGTTTCGCAAGGCAAAACTTACTGTTGAAGAAGGTATGCAACAATTAAAAGATGCCGGTCTGCAATCATTGCCCGGTGGTGGTGCAGAAATATTTCACTCCGAAATAAGAGAGCAGATTGCTGCAGATAAGGTTACTGGCGAAGGATGGCTGGCCATACACGAAACCGCCCATAAAATTGGTATGCACAGCAATGCGACTATGCTTTACGGTCATATTGAAAAATTTGAACACCGGGTAGACCATATGCGCAAACTGCGTGACCTACAGGATAAAACCTGTGGGTTCAACACTTTTATTCCTTTAAAATTCAGGAACAGCAATAACGATATGAGCCATATTGCAGAGAGTACCATCACAGAAGACATGCGGCTGTATGCGATTGCCAGAATTTACCTTGATAACTTCCCTCACGTGAAGGCATACTGGCCAATGCTGGGCAGGCAAAATGCACAATTATCGCTTTCCTTTGGTGTAAATGATATAGACGGCACCATTGACGACTCAACCAAAATATACTCTATGGCCGGCAGCGAAGAACAAACACCTACCATGACCACGGAAGAACTAGTGATGCTTATTAAGCAGGTGAACCGCAAACCGGTGGAAAGAGACACGCTTTATAATGTAGTGAAAGACTATAGCGAAGAAACAGTATTAGCCTAACCGGGTAGCATAATGTACTAAGCTGATTTAAATTTTTTCCGACAATTTATAAAAAAGAAATCCCCCGCATGATTGCGGGGGATTTCTTTTATTGATATTATTATTAGAAATTTCTAACGGTCATTTCTGTTCTCCTGTTCTTAGCACGGCCGGCAGCAGTAGTATTATCTGCAACTGGTTTTTCTTCCCCATATCCTGTTGTTTTCAATCTCGATTCATCAATACCTTTCTTCACCAGGTAGTCTTTTACAGATTTTGCACGGTTATGTGAAAGGGTGTGGTTGCTTTCGTCAGAACCTACATCATCAGTATGGCCATCAATATCCAACATCAAGGTAGCATCAGCTTTCATCAGGTCTGCAACCTGGTTTAATGATGGGAATGATTTAGACAACAACTCGTATTTACCAGTTGCATAAAATACATTCTTAGCAGCGATGCTCACCTTCTCAATAACCTCTTTTGCAATTTCAGGACAACCCTGGTTGCTTGCAGGTCCTTTACGTGTAGGGCACTTATCTTCTTCATCATTAACACCGTCGCCATCTGTATCAGGAATAGGGCAACCCTGGTAGCGGGCAACACCTTTTACTGTAGGGCATTTATCTTCTTCGTCATTTACACCATCACCATCGGTATCAGGTATTGGACATCCCTGGTATTTTGCAGTTCCAGCAACATCAGGACATTTATCGTCTGCGTCAGCAATACCGTCGCCATCTTTATCAGGACAACCCATTAAGGAAGCAAGACCCGGGGTGTCTGGACATTTGTCATCTGCATCATTAACGCCATCACCATCACGATCCAACACAACTGGTGGTGGTGGAGGAGGAACAACTTTCGGCTTTTCAGGAGCGATGTTCTGAGCAAATCCTATTGAATATAATAAATGATCTTTCAATACATCTGTTGTCAAAGAAAAGCGGTATTGCGCCTGTATCATCAGGTAGGTTACGCTGTTGAAGTTTACCTGGATACCCAAACCGGCTGGTACATAAGCACCCCATTTGCCTGTGTAGTTACCACCACCAATACCAGCGGTAAGGAATGGCGCTACCAATGTGTTATCGCCATAAGGGCGAAAGTTTAAAGCTGGCTCCAATTCAATACCGGCTTCAGTTTTAGTTGTAGCTTCAAAACGATCTCCTGCATAGTCATGCAAAAATCCGTTGATCTTTCCGGAAAAATCGATGGTAGAAGTTAATCCTCTCCAATAAGCCAATGATAAACCAAAATCCATATCTCTAAGGCCCGCAACTCTACGAGGAGCGTTATCGTCTTTAAATGTTACTGGTGTTTTAAAATCTATGGCATTCATATGAATACCAATCAAAGTAGCCTTTTTATTGGACGAGCTCTTCATCATCTGTGCGAAAGCTCCTGCCGTTAAAAAAACCAACGCAAATACTAGTGTAAGTTTTTGTTTCATAAACGCTTATTTTAGTTTAAAAAGTTTATCCCAATGGTTTTAGAGAACTATTAACCGGGTTTAGGGCAAATGTAGTATCTAAAACTGTACCAATCAAGCAAATCTTTAACAAATATATAGTTTTCTTAATTGTTGGTTATCAACAAAATTTATTAAATGGTTACAACATTGCCTCCTGTGTTCCACTTATTTAAAAAGGTAAATTTTTTAAAGAACAGGAAATACTATATTTGCAACCCAAATTAAAGGGACGGTCCGGTAGCTCAGCTGGATAGAGCATCAGCCTTCTAAGCTGAGGGTCATTGGTTCGAATCCAATCCGGATCACAAATAACAAAAGGTCAGCCTGTATGGGTTGACTTTTCTTTTATGTACTCATTACTAAAATAGTGTGCATATCTTTTATACCAGCCGGTTATATCAATAGTGCCTCTGAACATCCCGACTTTATGCCGGGGGAATCATTGGTTCGAATCCATTCCGGATCACAATATGCCACGTTAAACTTCGAGGCGCTTTTTAATTTATCTTGCGCCAGTTATTGATTCCTTTAAAATAATTTACCATGAACGTTCAGATTCATCCTTCCTGGAAAGCTGCCTTAAAAGATGAATTTGGTAAAGCTTATTTCCAACAGATCGTTGCCTTTCTTCGTGCTGAAAAAGCTGGTGGCAAGATCATTTACCCGCCGGGTCAGTTAATATTCAATGCATTTAACCAAACGAGTTTCGAGAATGTTTCGGTGGTAATTCTCGGGCAGGATCCTTATCACGGCCCTGGGCAGGCCCATGGCCTTAGCTTTTCGGTACCAAAAGGCATTAAGCCCCCACCCTCGCTGGTAAATATTTTTAAAGAGATACAAACTGATATTGGCGTAACCATGCCACCCATGTACGGCAACCTTACAAAGTGGGCACAGCAGGGTGTGCTGCTACTGAATGCTGCACTAACAGTAAGAGACGGCGAACCTCTCAGCCATGCGAAATTCGGCTGGGCAGATTTTACCAACGCCGTTATAAAAAAATTATCTGATGACCGTAGCAAAATTGTATTCTTATTATGGGGCAAATTTGCACAAGAAAAACAGGCGCTGGTAGATGAAACCAAACATGTAGTGCTAAAAGCTGCCCACCCAAGTCCGTTAAGTGCACACAATGGCTTCTTGGGATGCAAACATTTTTCTACAACTAATAATATTCTTGTGCAAAATAACCTGCCTCCCATCGACTGGAAATTAGAAATGGATTGATTACTTTACCAAACTCATCCTCTTTTTATAAATGAAGCAACAAAAAATATCTCCCGTAAAAAATGTACTTGCCAGCATTTGGGCCGGCTGGGGCATGATCAGTTTTATCATTACTTTCCTTATCATCTTCATCCCTTCAATGTTATCTTATTTGTTTAAGGATGAAAAAAAAGGCCAGGATTATTTTATAAAAGTATCCCGGGTGTGGATGCGGTTTTGGCTCTTCCTTATTGGTTGCCCGTTAAAAGTTAGCGGAAGGAACAATTTTGAAAAAGGAAAGAATTATATAATTGTGTACAACCACAATGCCCTGCTGGATGTGCCGCTTTCTGCACCATTTGTGCCTGGCCCCAATAAAACGATAGCTAAAGCATCGTTTGCCAGCGTCCCCATTTTCGGCTGGTTTTACAAAAGGGGTTCTGTGCTGGTTAACCGCAGCGATGACAAGAGTAAGTTGAGGAGTTATGAAGACATGAAACAAACGGTGCTATCAGGTATGCATATGTGCATTTATCCTGAAGGCACCCGTAACCGCACCAGCGAACCTATCAAACCATTTTACGATGGCGCATTCAGGCTGGCGGTTGATACCGGCAAACAGGTAATGCCATGCGTGATATCAGGCACTAAACAAGCCATGCCCATCAACAAAAAATTCTTTTTATGGCCCACCAGGTTAAAGATGGATTTTTTGCCTCCGGTAGATTCTACAGGAATGAAATCAAAAGTATTAAAAGAGAAAGTACACGACCTTATGGTTCAGCAATACAATTCCGTTAATTAATAACTTTACTGCTACAGGTCTACAAAAGAGCGGGTGCGGTTTATCCGAAGATCCCTTAACAATCCGGATTTAGGACTAATGGTGATGTTGAAAAATTTGAATTTACCCACGGGCGAAATGTTGATGGCCATCTGCCAGCAATGCATTTCCCTGCTCAGGTACATGCTGATGGTACCAAGCTCCTGCCTGGTAATATTATAAAAGCCATTAAGGCCGATCTTCCATTTTGGCGTAAGGTTAAGCGATGAATTCCAGTTAACATCCTGGTTAAACTCGGTGGTGAAGCCCTCTGCCGAATTGCGTCGTATCCTTCCAAAACGTAAACTATAATTTAAACTAATATTCCAGGGAATGGAAAAATCTACAAATTCGCCCGGGTTATTTTGAATGTATTGCAGTTCCTGCTGGTACTCATCCAATGGCAATCCGGTGTTATTATAATTTTGCCGGGTAAGATCCGGCCCCTGCGGCTCCTTCTTCTTTGTTTTATCGCCACCGCTAAACGAGGTTTGCAATGAAACGTTTCCCGATAACAATGTTCCAAGGCTAAGCGGTTGCTTTTTCCAGATGAGTTGATCTATACGGTCGCCCAGGCTATCGGTCTGGTATGGATCGAACAAAGCAGATGCGGTAATATTTATCTTGTCGAAGAGATTGCTCCGGGCCGAAACATTTATTTGGTCGAACTTAAAAGAATCTCTTAAAAAATTGTAACCACTGCTGATGCTGAGACCATCCAGCAAAGAAACTTTTTTAATGGCTTCTGCACTTGTATCTTTCCTGTCCCTCACCTTCATGCTAAGGTTATTATCTATACCAAAACTAAGCCCTCCAAACTTCCCTTCGTTAAATGCTCCATACACACTCCTTTCATAAATAGAATGTCTTTCTGTTCTGGTAGAGAAGGTATCTCTTCTTACAGAATACCAGTCTTTGCCATTCAAATCGGGCTTGTAATTAAAATTGATAAATGGCCTTATCTCGTGTCGTATTGCCGTTACCCTTCCTTTATTAAATGTAAATAAACCGAAGATCCGGGTATTTAGTCCAAGGCTGAAAGTCATTTCATTTGCCCGGAAAAAACCTTCATTCACCAATGTATCCAGTTTTTTGTTTGCTGTATCCCAAACCAGCCGTTCCTGCCGCTGGTACCAGCGCTCTTGGTAAGTAACGCCTGGTGCAATTTGAAATGGTCCCAACTGCGGTAACGATAAACTGATGGGCACATTATGGCTGGCACCCCATTGCAGGTTATCTTTTATCTGTGTAAAAATCTGCCCTGCTGTATCGTAAAACGATGTGAGGCTTTTTGCAGTTGTGTTAAGTGCCACACCCATATTTTCAAACCATTTTGTTTCCCCTATGGGCTCCTTCCGCCTGAAAGGGTAAATAGTATTTACATTAAAATTTATATCCGGCAGGTTTAAATTGATGAGCCCTGTATTAGTGTTCTGGTTGTGGTTTGCATTCACCGACAAATTATACGGCTTATCCTTCCAAACTTTTCCATAAGAGATAGAAGAATTCAGGCGGTTAGAAAAATTCCTGATTGGACTGTTAGGAACCTGCGAGTTAAATTTGCTGCTGCCTGCATCTACGTTAGCCCTGAAGGTTACACCGGGCCGGGCTTTATTGTCTGAATTGTGTGTCCAGTTAATGTGATAGGTTTGGTTAGAACTGTAATCAGGGTCCCCTTTGAAGTTGGTTTTAAACCGCTGCACATCCAGCCCAAAATTTCCCTGGAAACGGTATCTCTTATAGTACCGCGGGCTCACATTAAAGGTCCAGCCGCCATAGGAGTACAAGGTTCCCCTGGTAATAACATCCCAGTTATCACTCAGTATTTTATAGTAACCCAGTCCTTCCATGGCAATACCCATCTGGTCGTTTGCAGAAAAGCTTGGAAAAATGAAACCGCTATGCCTGCCCTGTGTTAAAGGGTAAATTCCAAAAGGTAAAATGATGGGAACGGGAACTCCTTCAAACTCCGGATGCACCGGACCTGTGAAAGCCATTTTCTTGTTGATGAGTTTTACCTTTTCGCTTACAAAGGCAAAATGCGGGGTATCTAAATTACAAGTGGTGAAGCGCCCACGCAACGCATAAAAAACGCTGTCGTTTACCTTTTTTATTTTTTCGCCATACACATACATTTCGCCTTGTTGTGTGTAGGTTCCTTTGGTAAGCCCCTTTTGTGTTTTCATATTAAACACAATGGTATCGCTAGCGGATGTAAAGTCTTTTTGTTTGAAACTGGCACCTGCAATTACTTTACCGGTACTGTCTTTTACGTGGTGGGCAGTTACCAGGTTAGTGGCCTGGTTGTATTCTATGCTGGGAGCTTCCAGTTCGTTCTCATCAAATATTACGGTGGATTTTTTGCCATATAATTTTATCTTCTTTTCCGGCACATACATTACCAGCGAATCATCTGCATGATAACTTACCGGTGCATCCAACGCACCTTTCGCTACTTTAAAAGAAAAGGAATCTACCACGGGCACGGTGGTGGTATCAGAACGCAACAAATTAATGCTGTCATTTTTAGAGGGTATTGTGTCCTGGAATGTTGCCCTGGTAAATGATAAGATTCCAAAGCTTTTGTTTTGAATTAAGACCTCTCCTCGATTTTGCGCAGGAGCAGTTAAATGAATGTGAAATTTACCAGCCATGAACCCAAAGCTGTTGATACAAATTGTTAATAGTATAATCAACGTTGCAGAGAGCTGTATCAAAAAAAAATTTGCCTTACCTTTGTTAGCGTGGTTCATATAATATATCTCAGCAAAAATAGTTATTAAAATAAAACCTTTGATTATTAAACAGAATAATAACAAAACCTGTAAAATTCTACATCCTATGCTCATTAAAAAAAGACTTTCCCTGTCTTTAGTTCTTGGTATGGCGATATTTTTCTATACGCCTTTACAAGCCCAAATTCAGAAAAAACTAACAACTATTATAGTAGACGCCGGACATGGCGGAAAAGATGCAGGAGCCGTTGGGCAATATGAAAATTCTATGCGGAGCACCGAGAAGGATATTACACTTGCTATCTCTAAAAAGGTAGTGGCTGAGTTAAAAAAACAATTGCCCGATCTCAATATTATACCGACCCGTACAACTGATGTGTACCAGAATCCCAACGAAAAGGCACGGATAGCCAATGAATACAAGGGCGATTTGTTTATTTGTATACATGCCGATAGTGGACCTTTAAAAACCGGCAAGCGACAGGTAGGTACCCGTACCGTAACGAAATACAAAGTGACATATACTGGAAAAGGCAGCAAAAGAAAGAAAAAATCAACACCATACCAAGTAACAGAACCTGTTTACGAATATTATAAACTTCCGTTAAAAGCAAGTGGTACCAGCGTTTACATTTTTGCTGCCCATAAAACCAGCAGCAAGTTAAAAGCCATCATGGATGATATTGGTGAATTTGAAATTGAAACCAATGAAGGCGATTCTACTTACCAACCGCTTGACTTTAGCAAACCAGGCTACAAATCAATTGCAGAAATTTACACCAAGCGCTATCAGGAAAAGAGTGACCTGCTGGCTTCTTTTGTAAACGACGAAGTAGAAAAGACCGGCCGAACTGCCTTGGGAGTTAACCAGCGGCAAATAGGTATTGCCGTTTTGCAAGCTACCAACATGCCGGCGATTCTGATAGAAACGGGTTTCATAAATAACTACGACGATGAAAGATACCTTAACAGCGATAAAGGCCAACAGGAACTGGCAGTTGCCATTACCCAGGCGGTAAAACGCTATAAGGACAGGCTGGAGAACACGGGAAAAATTTCTACAAAATAAATTATATAAGCTAATTTTATATTGTAACTGCTTAAAAGCTACCCCAAAAGGCATGGCTTCATATTTGCAAGCAAGCTATATATTTATAAAACTAAATGTTACAGAGTGAAAGTATCTAACGAAACAAAAGTGGGGGCTATTGCAGTTGTGGCAGTAGCATTGCTTTTCCTTGGTTTTAATTTTTTAAAAGGTAAGCGGCTATTTAGCAAAAGTACTACCCTATATGCCAAGTATGAAAATGTTATGGGGCTGCAAAAATCAAATCCAGTATTTGTGAACGGCCTGCAGGTTGGAACCGTTTATGACATACGCACCGACAAAAATTTTAAAAGCATATTGCTTGAATTAAACATTACAAAAGATGTATTCATTCCAAGCAATTCAATCGCTGTTATCAAGAGTAACCCTATCTCCACACCAAGCATCGAAATAAAACTGGGCGATGCGGTAGCACATTTAAATAACAAGGATACCATCATCACCCAGGCAAGCGGTGGCATTTTTGGAGATATACTGGAGAAGATGGACCCCGTGCTTTACCAGGTAAAGAAATCTGTGAGTTCGCTTGATACTTTACTGGCTAATTTCAATACCATTCTTGACCCAACTGCAAAGAATAATATTGGTGCAACATTGGCCAACCTCAATGCTATTACCGCAGCAATGACACAATCAACGGCATCACTCAATCAATTGTTGAACACACAGACAGGTGCCCTGGCGAAAAGCCTGAATAATGTAAGTGCCATCACCGGCAACCTTGCATCTAACAACGAAAAGATCAGTCGTGTTGTTAGCAACCTGGATGTGGCCACCACCAAACTGGCCAATCTTGAATTAGAAAAAGCTATCAACACCCTGAACCAGACAATGGATAACCTTAAAGCTACCGTTGCCCAAATTAACAGTACCGACGGTACCATGGGTAAATTGATAAACGATCCGGTGTTGTATAATAACCTGGCATCTACCGGCAATAAGCTTAACCTTCTGCTTGATGATATAAGGGTAAATCCAAAACGTTATGTAAGCATTTCTGTTTTTGGCAAAAAGAATAACAATGAAGCATTGAAAATTCCCTTACCCGATACGCTGAACTCTCCTTACTATATTAAAGAAGTAAAAGGCGATAAGCGAATAGAGTTTTAAGACCTGCATAAAACAGGTTGCATCAAACGCATGACCAAAAAATATTTTACAAATAGTGTAAAAATGATCCTGCTAATTGCAGGATCATTTTTTGCATGGATGAGCGGATACAGCCAGACTCCTACACGCCCTGATGCTTTACCCGCAAATAAGCAGCAAAGCCAGGATACCACTACCACCATAGTAATAGATTTTGCCAGAAGCCTTCGTACCATTACTCTTGCCGATGGTACAGAATTACAAACGCTTGCCGGCAATGCTGCCATAAGCCAGGGCAATACCAAACTTACCGGCGACAGTATTGTGCTTAATTCCAGAACCGGGGTGGCAGAGGTTTTTGGTAATGTGCACATCAATGATGCTGATACTGTAAACACCTACGCAAACTATCTTCGTTACCTTGGCAAAGAGCGGATGGCCTACCTCAAAAAAAATGTAAAACTTACTGATGGCAAAGGCACTTTGCTTACCGAGGACCTTGAGTACAACCTTGCTACCGGCATAGCAACCTACAAAGGCGGCGGCAGGGTCATCAACGGCAAAACCGTTCTTACAAGCAGCGATGCGGTTTATTATTCAAATACCAAGGATGTATATTTTAAAAAATACGTACAACTAACAGACCCCAATTACGATATAAAGGCCGATAGCCTGCTGTACAATACACTTTACAAAACGGCCACTTTCATATCCCCTACCCGCATTAAAACCAAGGAAGGCGGTATCATTAATACAAGATCGGGCACCTACAATCTTGATACCCGGGATGCTATATTTTATGACCGCACGTCGTACAGCGACAGTACCCGAAGTGCTACCGGCGAAAAAATGGCTTACGATGAAAAAAGTGGATTACTGCAAATTGAAGGCAGAGGGAAATTAGTTGACAGCGCCAATAAAGTGATTGCATTGGGTGGCCAAATACTGCTGGATAAATTTAAGAACTCCTTTTTGGCAACACGGAAACCCGTGATGATCTTGTATAATGATAACGACAGTACTTATGTGGCTGCAGACACCTTGTTCTCCGGGTTAGAAAAATATGATTCCACAAAGAAGAAACAATTAATAAGAGAAGATACACTAACTAATGTTACTGCAATAAGTATAAGTTCCCCTAATGATTCGCTCAAATTGCCTGCGAAAAAAGACAGTACCTCGAAGATAAATAAACAGGACAGCCGCAGGCTGGCCATAACAGACAGCGCACAAACAGCAGCTAAACCAGACAGCATCCGTTACTTCCTTGCCTTTCATAATGTGCGTATTTATAATGATTCTTTACAGGCGGTAAGCGACAGTTTATTTTATTCTACTGAAGATTCTGTATTTCGTTTGTTCAGGGATCCGGTGGCGTGGAATGGGCAATCGCAGGTTAGCGGTGATACGATGTACCTTTTTACAAAAAATCAGAAACCCGAGAGACTTTACGTTTTTAATAATAGTATTGTAATAAATGAAACCCGGGAAAAATTGTACAACCAAATGGCAGGTAGAACTTTGAATGCCTATTTTGTAGATGGTAATATTGACTCCATCAGGGTGAAAGGCTCACCGGCTGAAAGTGTATATTACATGCAGGATGAAGACAGCTCTTACATTGGTATGAACCGCAGCAGCGGAGATGTTATTGATATCTTTTTTAAAAATAAAGAGCTGAATAAAGTGAAGTTCATCAACGATGTAAACGGTAACCTGTACCCGATGAAGCAGGTGCCGCCTGGTGAAAACCGCCTGAAGGGTTTTAACTGGATGGATAAACGGAGACCAAAAACAGCCTTGGCGCTATTTGAATAAAAATTCCGGTAACTGCCGGCAATGCTAAATATACATATTGAAATATATACTGCTTTTTTTACTGTTATCTTTTACCATTGCTAGCCATAGCCAGGCAAGGCAAGATCCGTTTACCGGTACCTGGAAAATGGAGAGCAGGGAAAGCAATGATGAGCTTTCTTTCTTGCTTGAACTGCAGGTTGCTGAGCCCGAGCAACAATTGCTCTACCCTGCCCAACTCAGCCTTACATATGGAAATTTTCATGCGGTTTACCAGTTGCTGCTGCTGAAGAAGCAGAACGGTCAACTGGCTATCAGCAGGGATAAATTTGCTGTTAAGGAAACTCCTTTCAGCATGGGCACCTGGACCATTTTATTGAATGGCACAATGGACCTGGTAACGAGTGGGTCCGGCGCATCTACGCTACAAGTAAATCGCCTGGTGGCTAAAAGATACGGCATTGCTTTTCCCGCCATTGGCGGTTATAGTGAAGATGACCGCACCACAGTTATACGTATTAGCGATTTCCTGAGAAAAGCTGATATTGTATTAAAAAAAACCGGGCAGCAGCCATGGGTTAGTGCAGATGCGGGAAAAATATTGCATGCATTTAGCAGCCCTGCCTATTTTGGATTGGTAGATACATTATTTACGAGGCAGTCAGCAATGGACATTGGTTTTTCAGATAATAATATTTCAGACAACGATAGTGTTTCTATCAGCTTTAATGGTAAAAAAATTCTGGACCAGGTTGATATTGATAAGAAAACGCCTTCCCTTCAACTAAAGCTGGATACCGGCCAAAACATTCTTTGTTTTTTTGCTGATAATTATGGCCGGGTGCCACCCAATACCGGTAAACTTACCCTTCAATTTGGGGAAGGTAAATACGTGTTAGATTTTACCCGTAAGGAAAATATCTCGGCAGGATTTATTGTAGCCAAGATCAACTACTTTCCTGAAGGAGTTGAAAAAACAACACCGGAATCTGCCGCCCGTCGTATTATTACCGAAAAAATTCAGAGCAGGGTTACCAAACAGATAGACAGCATTACGGTTATTTCTTCTGAAGTTACCCTGGCCATATGGGATGATGCTATTGAAGACGGAGACAGTATTTCGCTACAGATAAACAACGATATTTTTATGCCCGGCATTGCGGTAAAAAAGAAACCACAGTTTATCCAGGTAAAATTATATCCCGGCGAAAACAAAATCTTTTTTATTGCCGATAACCTCGGCAGTATTCCTCCCAACACTTCCGTACTGGAGATCATTGATGGAAAGCGCCGCAAATCTTATATGATCAATACAAACCTGGGCGTCAACAATTCTATTAAGATCATTTACAACCACGAAGCAGGAAATTAATAGTTCCTTTTCGTAGCAACCACTACTTTCTTGTCCTTGAAAAATTTAACCAGGAGTATGCCGGCAAAGAACCCGCCAATATGTGCAGCATATGCCACCCCGGCTGATTCTGTTGTGCTGAGTGAACCCCAGCCAAGATACAACTGCCAGCCAATCCACAAACCAAGACTAAGGAATGCAGGCACCGTTATCACCCATAAAAAAACGAGCAACTTTACTTTATTGGTAGGAAATAATAGCAGGTAGCCACCAAGCACGCCAGATATGGCGCCTGAAGCGCCAAGGCTAGGCACATACAGGTCCTTGTTTAAGAAAGCACTGAGCAACACATGCGACAGCGTAGCGATGATGCCGGTAAGCAAATAGAAAAAGAAATAGCGGCGGTGCCCCATCACGTTTTCCAGGTTATCTCCAAAAACCCATAAGTATAACATATTGCCCGCAATATGGCCAATGCTCCCATGCATAAACATAGAAGTGAAAAATGTAAAATAAACTGGCATTGGTGTTACCCCGATGTTTCCTTCGTAAACAACATCACGGCCAGACAGGATTTCTGCTGGTACCGTAGCAAAACTCATTGTGAAGGCCTGATTGCCGCCCCATTGCTGGTAATAAATGAAAACGACTATATTAATTACAATGAGTATGTAATTAACATATGGGGTTCGGGTTCTGCCCAGGTTGTTGTCTCCAATAGGTATCATTAATATAGTTTTTAACTAGATGTATAATAAAGGTATCTTACAAAATCATGCAAAAAGCGCTGTGCAATAATCGGGCATAAATAATTGAAAATATGCCTGGGTAAAAAGATTGATTGGTTGCAACTTGCCATTTGATGCTTAATCCCTATTTTTGCCGACCAAAATTTAGAACATATTATGATGCAAAATCTGATTTACATCGTTCCTGCAATGGGTATTGTGGGTTTGTTGTACACCTTTATCAAATTTAACTGGGTAGCTAAGCAGGATGCTGGTAACGAACGTATGAAAGAGATCAGTACCTACATTGCTGAAGGTGCCATGGCTTTCTTAAAAGCTGAGTACAAGATTCTGACTTACTTTGTTATCATCGGTGCCCTTTTGCTGGGTGTGATGGGGTTTAGCAATGCCAACAGTCACTGGAGTATTTCCATAGCCTTTATCATTGGTGCATTTTTAAGCGCCCTTGCTGGTTTTATTGGTATGAAGGTAGCCACCAAGGCAAACGTTCGTACGGCACAAGCAGCACGTACCAGTTTATCAAAAGCATTGAAAGTATCCTTTACCGGTGGAAGTGTAATGGGTCTTGGTGTTGCCGGCCTGGCGGTGTTGGGCCTTGGTGGATTGTTTATTATCCTTAAAATGATTTTTGCTCCGGATGCGGCCGTTGACAGCCATGAAATGGAGCGTACGATAGAAATCTTAACTGGTTTTAGTTTAGGTGCCGAATCAATTGCATTGTTTGCTCGTGTTGGTGGTGGTATCTATACCAAAGCTGCGGATGTGGGTGCTGATCTTGTGGGTAAAGTGGAAGCTGGTATCCCGGAAGATGATCCTCGTAACCCCGCCACTATTGCCGATAATGTAGGTGATAACGTGGGTGACGTAGCAGGTATGGGCGCCGATCTGTTCGGTTCTTATGTGGCTACCGTTTTAGCAACAATGGTGTTAGGCAGGGAAACAAATGCATTGACCGATAATTTTGGTGGCATGTCTCCTATCCTATTACCGATGCTGATTGCGGCCATGGGTATATTATTTTCAATCATCGGAACCTTCTTTGTTAAGATAAGTGACAGCGCAGGGCTAAGTACACAAAAAGTACAAAATGCTTTAAACATGGGTAACTACGGTTCTATTGTTTTAACTGCCATTGCTTCTTACTTCCTGGTAAATTATTTGATGCCGGAAACCATGACCTTACG
Organism: Chitinophagales bacterium; assembly: GCA_038256495.1. Classification (GTDB taxonomy): domain Bacteria; phylum Bacteroidota; class Bacteroidia; order Chitinophagales; family Chitinophagaceae; genus Ferruginibacter. The sequence continues at coordinate 6,485 of JBBSKH010000006.1, read as the reverse complement.
TGGGCATGAGTTTACAAAGAATGGCATTTTTGGCGCCATCATCGTTGGCCTGGTTGTAGGTACATTAATGAGTATTATTACTGAGTACTATACTGCCATGGGCAAGCGCCCTGTAAATACAATCATTCGCCAGAGCGGTACCGGCCATGCTACCAACATTATTGGAGGATTGGCAATGGGTATGGAAAGTACTTTCCTTCCAATACTGGTGCTGGCTTCCGGAATTTATATGAGCTTCTGGTGTGCTGGTTTATACGGTGTAGCTATTGCAGCCGCAGGTATGATGGCCACCACAGCTATGCAACTTGCTATTGATGCGTTCGGCCCAATTGCCGATAACGCTGGTGGTATTGCAGAGATGAGTGAATTGCCTAAAGAGGTTCGTGAAAAAACTGATATCCTTGATGCAGTAGGTAATACCACTGCAGCAACGGGTAAAGGTTTCGCTATTGCTTCTGCTGCTCTTACTGCCCTTGCATTGTTTGCAGCGTTTGTGGGTATTAGTGGTATTGACGGTATCGATATTTACAAAGCACCGGTATTAGCTGGTTTGTTTGTAGGTGGTATGATCCCGTTCATATTTTCTTCACTTGCCATTCGTGCAGTAGGTGAAGCAGCTATGGCGATGGTAGAAGAAGTTCGCCGCCAGTTCCGTACTATTCCTGGTATTATGGAAGGTACTGGTAAACCTGAATATGATAAATGCGTTGCTATTTCCACAGAAGCATCTTTGAAGAAAATGATGCTGCCGGGTGCCATCGCTTTATTATCTCCATTAATTATTGGTTTTGCTTTTGGTCCTGAAGTACTGGGTGGTTTTCTTGCAGGTGCTACTGTTAGTGGTGTGCTGATGGGAATGTTCCAGAACAATGCAGGTGGTGCATGGGATAATGCTAAAAAATCTTTTGAAACTGGTGTTGAGATCAACGGCGAAATGTTTTATAAGAAATCAGAGCCACACAAAGCATCTGTAACTGGTGATACTGTTGGTGATCCGTTTAAAGATACTTCTGGTCCATCAATGAATATCCTTATCAAGCTGATGTCTATTGTATCGCTGGTAATTGCACCTACGCTTGCATCTATGTTTGGTACTGCTGTAGCTGCCGAACAAACTGCAGTAGTTAAACAAGAAATAATGATCGTTAAAGAAGATGCAAGCGTAGATAACGCTACCGGCATTAACCTTGCGCCTGTTGGTACCAAAGCATCAACTGATGCCTTGATTATCGCCCTGCAGGAAGACAAGATCATTGAAAAAGATAATTTCAATTTATCTGTTGATAAAGGAATGATAACGGTAGACGGCAAAGAACTAAGTGCAGCAATTGCATCAAAATATAGATCGCTGGTAGATGCTGCCGGAGATGTAAAACTGGAGATCAAATCTTCCAACAATTAAGCGAAAAAAATCATTATAAAAAGAATCCCGGTTAAATTATTAACCGGGATTTTTTTATCAATCAACCCTCAAAACACTTACTAATAATTAAGCGCCTAACATGCTAATCACCTTATTGGTCAACTTCGATATTATCGTGGAATCGTTAAGTGGCCGTAAAAAATGATGAGCGGCTACCATCAATTACGAAATTATTCCTACATTGCTGGTTGAAACGATATTTTTATGAATAAAACAAAAGTTATAAAGCCTACAGAAGGCGAACTGGAGATACTGGGAGTGCTTTGGGACCAGCGTTCTGCAACAGTAAGGAACGTGCATGACGAATTAAATAAAACCAAGGAAGCAGGATATACTACTACGCTTAAACTGATGCAAATCATGTTTGAAAAAGGTTTGGTTACCAGAGACAGCAGTAGTAAAACACATATTTATATGCCTGCCGTAACAAGGGAAAAGACACAGGAGCAATTTGTAAATAAGATGATCAACAGTTTGTTTTCGGGATCAAGCACCGACCTGGTAATGCAGGCACTGGGTGGCCATGATGCCAGCAACGAGGAGCTGGATAAAATTCAACAATTAATAAATGAGCTAAAAGCAAGAAAATAACTACTGCATATGGAGCAGCTCTCTTATAGTTTTATAATTACTATGTTACACAGCACCTGGCAAATGGCCTTGTTGCTGGGTATGAGCTGGCTGATTTGTGCTACTGGAAACAGGTCTCCGCTATCAAAAAGAAATATCCTGCTGGGTGCCCTGCTTGTACAGGTAATTGCAAGTGTATTCACCTTCTATTACGGCTACCAGTATTACCAACAAGACGGCACTTTTTCTTTACTTAATATTGGCTTGACTGAATCATTAAATGATTTTCATTTACAATCATATACTCCGGCAATATTTGTGTGCTACCTGCTGGTGGCGGCTTTTAAGATCTTTAATAATGCCCGCAGCTGGTATGGCTTTACTTACCAATATAAAAAGCACCTGCTGAAAGCCCCGTCAGATTTAAAATTATTTACAAAAGCAAAAGCGTTGCATTTTGGAATCAAAAGGAAGGTAACTATCTGGTGCAGCACACACATCAGTTCGCCGGTAACCTTTGGTTTTTTTAAACCCGTGATCCTGTTGCCGGTGGCATTGCTAAATTCGCTGAGCATACAACAGGCAGAAGCATTGATCCTGCACGAATTGAATCATATAAAGCAGCACGATTACCTGCTCAACTGGTTGCTGGTAATAACAGAAAACCTGTTCTTCTTTAATCCATTTGTATTAATTGCAGCCCGTAAAATAAGAATGGAACGAGAAAAAAACTGCGACCTGCAGGTGTTGTACTTCAAATACCCCGAGATCATTTATGCCGAGGCATTACTAAAAACAGCACAGTTTCAGCAACAACAATTAAGCCTGCAATTAGCAGCAGTGCATCATAAAAAAGAATTGCTGCATAGGATTCGTTTTTTTTCAAAGGAAGAAAACCTGGCGCATTCAAACAGCCGACCTTTTTATGCCGTTGCCTTGCTTGGCATTGCTCTACTCATAAACATTTTCGTTGTTTCCAATTTATTATGGAAGCAGCAAAAGCTGATATCAACAGGCACTTCAACGCTTTTACTACCAACTTCTGATATACAATTTGAAAACAGGGAGGCTAAATCAATTGTTACCAAACCAATTGAAACAGCTCTTTCATTTCAACCAGCGGAACAAAAAATTGTTTCAGCAATTACCGCCGCATCCCCGGCTGAATCACTAGCTAACAATGACCAGGCTGCCCCTGTTTCAGCAGAAGAAGCATTTGTTGTTACTGAACAGCCAGTAACCTACAGTATACCGGTAGCAAGCCAGGAAGTAATTAATGATGGAAAAGAAATACTGATCACCGAAGAGTCAACCGAAGGTAAAATTGTTACCATTGCCTTAAAGGCTTTGTTCGTTAACGGAGAATGGATCATGCAACCACTATGGATGACAACTGAATTAAGGGCAACAGCAGACAGCAGTCACCCATTAAAGAAAGATTCCATCATCAGGATTATTCCAACTGTTCAATAACATTTGATTTGGCCACGGCCAGGTTATCAAAGAAATTACCAAACATTTCTCGGGCAGGTATCCCCATACTTATTGCCAAGTATAAAGCCAATCATTATTTCATGCGTATTGTTGGTGTAAGCCCTCAGTCTGCTGTTGGTGGCCACTTCGTAAGCATAGCTTACATTAAAAGTGTTGGAAACATTGATGCCGGCCATTCCTGAATATCCCGAAATAAGATCACCGTAACGATAACTGGCTCCTACCCATAGTTTGTCCTGGTATTGCAGTTTTGCATTTGTATGAACACCCAGCAGTTGCGGTTTCCAATATTGAACCATGGCCGAGGGAATAAAGTTAAGGTCGTCATTAATGAGGAACCGATAGCCAGCAGTAAGAAAATAATTGGGTGTAAATGAAGTAGCGTAATCATTGTTGTTGGCAAAGCTTACTTTGCCAGGTATAACATTCTGAACAGAAAGTCCTACAAAATAATCTTTGCTGTATAACCAGAGCCCGGCTCCTAATTCAGGCTTTACTTTTCTTAACTCTCCATTGCTGTAACCTATTGCCGGGTCATTGGGATCAAGGTTGGCAAAAAAGATCTTGGACCTGTCTACATTTATACTTGAAATGCCTGCATTGAACCCTGCAGATAAAGTGGTCCTCACTCCAAGCGGTTGGTGGTAAGCATACGATGCAGCTACAGACCAACGGTTGATGTAGCCCGCCTCATCGTTCATTGCTATCAATCCCACACCGTGATGAGGTTTAGCAGCAGTATAGGATTCCCAGTACTGCTGCCCACGGGGATTATTTCCCGGCACTTCAAACGAAGTAGCACTCGTACGCATATCGCTCTTACCAATGGGCGCATGAATGCTGAAGTAGGTGGTTACGGGCGAGCCATCAATACCTGTCCACTGATTGCGGTGACTTAATTTAACATCAGTATAGTTCTCTATACCGCTAACAGCAGGGTTCAGTATGTAATTGTTGAGTACATATTGCGTGTATGATGGTTTTGCCTGCCCAAAAATAAGGCTACTAAAAAAAACAGTTACAATAATTATAATGATGCGTTTCATATCAATTCACAGTTCGGTCTTTGTTATTTCAATTGCAGAACCGGTTGCCCGTTACCTGCCTGTTTTTATTTAAGTATGGTAACATAACCCGTCAATGGTTTTCTACCATTGCCCGGCTCAATTATATAATAGTAAGTATCTGAAGGAAGCGACCTGCCCCTTGCCGTACCGTCCCATGGCGTTTTATATCCCCTTGATTCGAAAACCAGTTGACCTGTACGTGTAAACACCTGCACCCTATTCTCGGGATAGGTATCCAGGTATTCAATCCGCCATGTTTCATTAATACCATCACCATTGGGTGTAAATGTATTGGGGATCTTTGGCCCTTTCAGCACTTTTACAAATACCATATCGCTACCGGTGCAACCACCAGGATTGGTAACAGTTAATGTATAGGTAATATCTGCTAAAGGCGATGAAACGGGACGTTCAATTTTATCGTTGTTCAGGTAAGTGGCGGGTTGCCAAAGGAAATTAAGGTTTGCGCCCGTAACACTTGGCTCAAGTGTTACGCTGCCATTTTCCAGCACGAACCTGTCTGGCCCGGCGTTAACTACCGGGTAAGAATACACGACAAACTGTTTGGTAACTGTATCACTATTACAGCCCCGGCTATTGGTTACAAACAATTTAACAGCAAAGTTTCCCGCAGCACCGTACAGGTGTGTTGGGTTTTGTATGAGTGAACTACCTCCATCGCCAAAACTCCAGTTCCAGCCGTTTACCGTTCCGTCGGCTCCTGTGCTTTTATCAATAAATCCAAGGTCATCTCCAACACAAATAGATGGTCTGCTAAAGTCAAAGTCAGCTTTAGGTTGTGGATGAATAATGTCCACCAGTATCGTGGTATCCCTGGTACAGCCTGCGCCGCTGGTAACGGATAGTTTTACGCTGTAAGGGCCAGCACCAGTATAAACATGGGTTGGGCTGATGGCTGTGGAAGTATTATTTGTACCACTGGCCGGGTCGCCAAAGTCCCAGCTATAGGTAAAGCTATTTTGAGTGCCGTCGGCAATGGTTGAATTATTGGTAAAATTAACAGTAGCTGCAGGCAAACAAACGCTTGCCGGGAAACTGAATGCAGGTTTTGGCAATGGTGCAATAACTACAGGTGACTGCCTAATTAAACTATTACAACCATTGTTGGTGGTTACAGTAAGGCTCACAGTATAGTTGCCGGCATTTGCAAATGTATGGGGTACATCAGCATTTGTATTCAGAATTACCGGTGCCGTACCATCACCAAAGTTCCAGGTCCAGGTTGTAATGGTTCCATCTTGTGAGCTTGACGCATCCCTGAAAATAACCTGCTTAGATTCACAGGCTGGAGCTACAGTTGTAAAATCTGCAACGGGAGCTCTCAATACTGTAATGGTTTGCTGGGCCGAATCAACACAGCCTTGGTTGGAAGTATATTTATATTTGATTGTATAAGTGCCCGGCCCAACAACTGCAGGATTAAAAACGCCGCCGGCATTAATACCAGGCCCGCTGAACACAAAGCTTCCAGGCACCCCACCTGTTTCGGTAGCTTGCGTTACCTGGAAGGGAGCAACATTAAGACAACTATTGGGAATGACAGCAAACGCCACTTTAGGGGAGGCATTTACGGTAATATTACTGATGCGGTCGCTCACACAAACACCTCCTGAATATGCCCTGTACCTTATGCTATAAGTCCTGGTAAGTGGTGTTTGAAAATCAGGATATTTATGCCTGTACAATTTATTGAATACCGGAAAATCATCTGTATCAAACAGCGTGGGGCTGTTTACGTTATCCCAGTAAATTTCTACCTTGGTGATATTGCCGGATCCAATCGTGGACTTGTTCTGGATAGTTATTGAATCGTTTCCACAAAAATTTGGAGGAGTAACTGCTGCAAAATCTGCCACAGGGTTACCACCGTTTACTGTGAGTACCTGCATTAAAGTATCGGTACAACCATT
>JBBSKH010000005.1:0-64706 GCA_038256495.1 Chitinophagales bacterium | reverse complement strand
TGTTAGACAAAGAATTTGAAGAAGCTTATCCGAATCTTTTAAGAAAAGAATATCGTTTTCTGCAGAAAAAATATGGGTTGCAAAAAGCACATGCACCTTTGTATTTTCTGCGGATGCGCCCGGCAAATTTTCCTACTATCCGCCTGGCGCAGTTGGCAATGCTGGTTCACCAAAGCCATCATTTATTTTCGTTGATAAGAGAAGCTACAGACATAAAACAAGTACAGCAATTACTTTCTGTTACAGCCAATGATTACTGGCATTACCACTATCGTTTTGATGAAGCAACCAGTATGAGTAAAAAATCGTTGGGTGCTTCCATGATTCAGAATATCTGTATTAATACGGTGGTGCCGGTGCTGTATGCATATGGTTACATCAACAGCAACGAGCAGTATAAAGCCCGGGCCATCGCCTGGATGGATAATTTGCCGGCTGAAAAGAATAGCATCACCCGTGGATTTGAATCGCTTGGCGTGCATTGCAAAACAGCAGCAGAATCCCAGGCGCTTATCCAGCTAAAAAATGAATACTGCAATTACAAAAAATGCCTGCAATGCGCCGTAGGAAACCAGGTGTTGAAAGGTTAATGTTGCATGGTCTCAATCATTACCGCTATAAAAAGCTATCATCCCCAAACATAATTTGCTACCACTTCTAAATCGGGGTGCAGGCTTTTCATTACCGGGCAATTGTCGCCGGTTCTTTGCAGGGTGGTGCGCTCATGTTCCGTTAAGGTAAGTGCAGGCAGGTGTAGGGTTATTTCAATTTTCCCGATCCTGCGTGGCTCACTCAGCATATGTTTGGTAACGTCTATCTGTGTATCAGTAAGGTCTATCTTCATATCCGCCGCCTTTATGCCCATGGTAGTTATCATGCAAGTTGCCAATGCCACACAAACAGTATCGGTAGGGCTGAAGCGCTCTCCTTTACCACGGTTATCAGTAGGTGCATCAGTTTCAATAACAGTTCCGCTTTGCAGGTGGGTGCATTCGCAACGAAGATCACCGAGGTACATAATAGATGCTGTCATAATTTTATTATTTTATAAGGTAATTTGTTAATTACAATGCATAAATACTAAATTGAATCCAACAAAAAGCTATGCATCTTATTTTTATGTAAATTTACTCAAGTAAAAATATTACATGAAGAAATTATTTTTAATGCTTATTAGTGTTGCAGGGGTTGGTGTAGTGATTGCTCAAGATACCTCTACACAGAAAAAAACAAAACGAGAAGCCCGAAATGAGCGGATAAATGCAATGTCTAAGATGGAAGAAGAGGGTGTTATAACCTATAGTAAACACACCGTGTTTGGCGGAAAACTTACATCGGATGGTTATGGTGCCTTTATAGAAATAGGGAGAGCAAGGTCTGTGAACAAATCATTACTTTTTCAATTTGAGATAACAGAACGCAAGCATGTAAAAGAGGAAAAGCAACAATTTAATTTTTCAAGTACTACACCGATCATATTTGGTAAGATAAATTATTTCTATCCTGTAAAACTTGGTGTGCAAATGCAGTCCCTGCTTGGTAACAAAGGAAATAAGAACGGGGTAAGTGTTACGGGTAATCTTGGCGGCGGCATCAGCCTTGGATTGCTAAGGCCTTACCTGATAGAAGTTGACAAAACAGGCGAACGGGTTAAAGTAGGATACGAATCTTCTGATAGTAGTTTATTCCTCGATCAAACCAGGTATATATCGGGCCCCGGCCTTGGCACGGGGTGGAGCAATTTAAAAGTAACCCCGGGTTTATATGTTAAGCCCGCCATACGTTTCGATTACGGTAAATACAACGAAATGGTGAGTGCCCTGGAAATTGGTGTTACCGCAGAGTTTTACAGCAAAAAGATTCCCCAGATGGTGTACAACGATCCGAAACAATTCTTCTTTTCAGCTTATATGGCAATCGTATTTGGCCGGCGTAAATAATCTTTGTTACCAAACAATTTTGGCTTAACTGAACCGGCTGCGTTCCCCGGTGTTATAAGCGTATTGGTCGTATCTTCGCACCAGTTTTAAAATATAATTGTAGAAAATAATGGCATGTGCACCGGCAATTGAAGAACAACAACAAACAGCAATTAAAAAGCCCAACTGGCTTAGGGTTAAATTGCCCATAGGCGAGGAATACAAACATGTAAGAGGGCTGGTTGATACACATAAATTACACACCATTTGCGAAAGCGGTAACTGCCCTAACATGGGCGAATGCTGGGGTGCCGGCACAGCTACCTTTATGATATTGGGCAACATCTGCACAAGAAGCTGTGGCTTTTGTGCAGTTGCAACAGGCAGGCCCTTGCCAGTTGACTGGGATGAACCACAACGGGTAGCAGAAGCTATTCACCTTATGAAAGTGAAACATGCGGTAATTACCTCTGTAGACAGAGATGAACTGAAAGATGGCGGAAGTATTATCTGGTACAATACTATTAATGCGGTAAAGGCGCTGAATCCTGACACCACCCTGGAAACCCTGATCCCTGATTTTAAAGGCAACAAAGAAAATGTTCAGCGTATTATTGATGCCGCTCCTGACGTAGTAAGTCATAATATTGAAACAACGGAACGGCTGACTAGGCAGGTACGCATCCAGGCAAAATACTGGCAAAGCATGGAAACCTTGAAAACATTGAAAGCAGGTGGCATGCGCACCAAAAGTGGCATAATGCTGGGCTTGGGAGAAATTAAGGAAGACGTTATTCAAACCCTGCAGGACTTATACGATAATGGGGTTGATGTAGTTACTATTGGCCAGTACCTGCAACCAACAAAGAAGCACCTGGCAGTTCAACGCTTTGTGCATCCTGATGAATTTGCAGCATACCGGGAGATCGGCTACCAGATAGGCTTAGACTATGTTGAAAGCGGGCCGTTGGTAAGATCTTCTTACCATAGTGAAAAACACGTAATTCCAAATTGGGGCCGCAATAAATGGCTGGAAGAAAAACAGCAAAACTAAAATATTACTTATACAAGCATAGAAAACCCTGCAGCAAGCAGGGCTTTTTTATGAAGGGTTATTGTGGTCTTTACTAATTTGACGGTTACAAAAAATTTTTTCACCTTATCAATCAGGATCATCATGCCGGGTAATGGCATAATGATCATAGATTATAGTTTGGGGGTTTATTCGGGGTTTTTAGTATTATCTAAAACCCAAATTGATCAATGCAGATAATACAGGTGGTTTTTCAGTGAGGATTTAATATGTTGACTTAAACCTATATTTCTAACTTATTTTTCCTTCATTGCTTGTTGGTGCAAAGATGCGTACTCTTAACAACATTTTTTATAGTGTACTTTACCTTTCCATCTTGGAATACCGATGTTAATATTATAATGGAATAGCTACTACCGCAGTAGTATATTTAAAAGTTGGTTATAGTAAATACGCTAATATGGTTGAAAGGGCAGGGATGGGATAAAAGGCAAAAAAAACACCACTGGTCTTTGCTTCGCAAATAATCAGTGGTGTTTGATGAGTTTCCAACCTTGGTTGGCTTTGGGGGTAGTTGAAGCCCTGCTTTAGTTAACTGCCCTGGTTTCAGTTTTTTTTGCCATCGTCGCTTTGGTTAGGAGCATAGGCTGTACCGGTTTTCACCGGACAATGTTGTCTTCGGTTGGGTTTGGGATCAGGCTTGGTGGTTTCTCAATGGATAAAAATATTTTTTATTCGATTGCTTTAGAAAAATAGAAGTTGACTGATATTGAATTTTAACGGCTTTTCTCTTTTCAGAGTTCTTGGATATTGGATAACGCTTTTTGGTTTGTCAGGATCTTTGGATAATGATTGATATTTAATCGCTCTCTATCAATCAACTTCTGACACAAAGATGCACCCTTATGATATTCTTACCAAGAGCGCAACTGCTCTTTTTTAGCTGTGATATAATTACTGGCAGGGCAGTAGAATGCCGGCGATTAGCTTCGCAACAATACGAAAACACGGCACGTAGATGTACGATTTATAAGAACGAAATGTAATTTGTGTATTAAAAAAGCCGCACCATTACTGGTGCAGCAAAATTTTAATACTTGGCCTGGAAGCCTTACTTGCTCAGGGTTTGAATGATATCGTACTTGGTTACAATGTGGTACATACCCGTTTCATCTTTACTAAGCACCGCTCCGTTTTCTTTATTAATGTATTTGCTCAACCTTTCTACTGCTGTATCAAAAGGTACTTCGGGATAGGCTTTTTCCATCATGGTACTAATTGTTGCATCTTTTACATCTGCATCGTTTAGCATTTTTGTAAACAGACCACTTTCTGAAATAGCTCCAAGGTTCTCTTCACCATTAAATACAGGGATGTTCTCAATATCATATTTCTTCATCAGTTCAATAGCTTCCAATACCGTTTTATCTGGAGAAATGCTGATCGTTTTTTGGGAACCACGACCGTTGATGATGTCTTTAAATGTTTTTACTTCCAGAAATCCACGCTCCAGCATCCACTCGTCGTTGTACACTTTACCTACGTAACGGCTGCCGTGGTCATGAAAAATACAAACCACTACATCATCTTTTTTCAGTTGGTCTTTCAATTGCAATAATCCTTGCAAACAACTGCCGGCACTGTAACCGCAAAACAAGCCCTCTTCTTTTGCAATGCGCCGGGCCATAACTGCACCATCCTTGTCGGTTACTTTTGTAAACTCATCTATCACACTCATGTCATAGTTGGCTGGCACAAAGTCTTCTCCAAACCCTTCGCTGATGTAAGGGTACACTTCTTTCTGGTCTAATTCGCCGGTTTCAAAATATTTTTTTAGCAGGGAACCGTAGCTATCAATGGCCCATACTTTTATGTTCGGATTTTTTTCTTTTAAATATTTTCCTGTACCTACAATCGTGCCTCCTGTACCGGTAGCTACCACGAGATGGGTTACTTTTCCTTCTGTTTGTTCCCATATTTCGGGGCCGGTTTGCTCATAATGCGCCAGGCGATTGGCCAGGTTATCATATTGATTTACGTACCAACTGTTAGGTACTTCGGTAGCCAAACGCTTTGATACGGAATAATAGGAGCGGGGATCTTCCGGCTCAACGTTGGTGGGGCAAACGATCACTTCGGCACCTACGGCTTTTAGAATATCCGCTTTTTCCTTTGATTGTTTATCAGTAGTGGTAAAAATGCATTTATATCCTTTGATGCAGGCTGCAAGTGCGAGTCCCATACCCGTATTACCACTCGTACCCTCAATGATAGTGCCGCCAGGCTTTATTTTGCCTTCCTGCTCTGCCACTTCCAGCATCTTAACTGCCATGCGATCTTTAATGGAATTGCCAGGGTTAAAATATTCAACTTTTGCAAGCACCGTGCAAGGCAAATGGCGGGTAATGTTATTCAGTTTAATTAAAGGGGTATTCCCAATTGTTTCAAGGATGTTATTAAGCCACATATGGTTTACAATTTTTGCGGCAAAGGTAATGAATATTGGGGGGCATACCTGCTAAAAACCACGGAGTGTTTAATGCATCGTCTATAACATTCACTTCAAATTAAAGTAGATGAATAATTATTTTCTTAATACTTCCAGTGCTTTTCTAAGGCTTTCATCATCTTTATTTCTTACTTCGTAATAGCCTTCTATCCTGAATAATTGCCTGGCAATGGAGGCCGTAAGTGTTTGTACAATGAAATCTTTTTCTTTTGCCGAAATATTATTGATGTTGATAGAGTCCTTAATGGCTTCCTGCTGGAAATAAAGCCAATCCGCATCCGAAAATTTAAAAGTCTTCACAAAATCAGGCGCATTTTTGTACTTGTTTTTGATAGTTGGATTCTTAAGGTAGTATTGGTAACCGAAATCGTTCAGTAGTCCTTTGCTATATAATTTTGCCGTTACTGTACCAATGGTCGCGGTATCTGCAGCCACAAAGTAATCGGGGGTAATGCCACCCTTCCCATAAATTTTCTTGCCGGCCTTTGTGGTGTAAACCTGTGATGTATCGTTCTTCAATGAATCAACATAATACATGCCGCCGTTTGTGTAGCGCTTATTGATCTCTTCATAATATGCCCTGCCTCCATTTGTATATGGTCGTTGAATACTACGCCCAAGCGGTGTAAAATACCTTGCAACTGTAAGCCGCAAGGCACTTTTATCACTCAGGTCATATTGCTCCTGCACCAATCCTTTTCCAAATGTGCGGCGACCAATAATGGTTGCTCTATCCCAGTCCTGCAGTGCGCCCAGCAAAATTTCGCTGGCACTGGCACTGCCTTCATCGGCCAATACTACTAACGGCCCGGTTTCAAACTGGCCCTGACGCCTGCTCCGGTATTCTTTTTTCTTAAGGTGGGCACCTTCTGTGTAGGAAATTAGTTTATCACCTTCCAGGAACTCATCTGCAATCTCAATGGCTTCGTCCAGCACACCACCGCCATTGCCCCGGAGATCAAGCACCAGTTTTTTTAGTCCTTGTTTTTTGAGTGCTTCCAGGTTTTGCATGAACTCCCGGTAGGTTTGCTGGCTGAATTTATTTAGTCGTATAAAACCAATGCTGCTGTCAATCATATAAGCTGCATCTACACTACTTAAAGGGATAACACCCCTTGTTACCGGTATATTCACCAGTTTTTCATTACGAAGTACCTGCAGGGTCACCACCGCATTTAAGGGGCCACGAAGGTTGTTGCGGATGCTTTCTATCGAAATCTCCTTTCCACTCAGCACCGTATCCCCAGCCTTCAAAATCTTGTCGCCCACCATCAAGCCGGCTTTAAAAGAAGGGCCGTCTTTCAAAACATTTATTACATGAAGGGTATCTGCAAATACATTGAATTCTATGCCTATGCCATAAAAATTACCGATGATATCTTCATTGGCCGTTTGCAATTGCTCTGCTGGAATAAATACGGAGTGGGGGTCTAAATTGGAAAGGATTGCTACAATGGCCGAGTCTGACAGTGCCGCTATGTCAACAGAATCAACATACCGGTTCTTTATCAGGTCAAGTATTTCCTGCACCGGGCGGCGCTTTTCAACATAGAAAAAATTTTTGCCCGGTATTCCATCACGTAATTTATAACCAATAAACATCCCGGCTATCATAGTAATGCTAAATAAAAGTGGAAGCCAGATGTGTAATTTTTTTTTCTGCATTATTGTTTTAATATTTTTGCCGCAAAGCGCTAAAAACCTGATAAGCCTGCGAAGGTAAAATCTTTGTTGCCAACCCTGTAATTTTTTTGCTTTTGAATGTATTGTTATATCTTACTCATTAATTAAAAAAGCAAAATGAAATGCATTTTGATTGCCGACAGTGGTGCCACCAAGACGGAATGGTGCCTGCTGAAGGATAATAAAAAGAAAAAAGTTATCACTCAGGGCCTTAGCCCTTACTTCCTGAACCAGGAGCAAATTAGTGATATATTGCAAAAAGAGTTACTCCCTTTCTTAAAACAAGCGCAGCCCGAAGAAGTTTTCTTTTATGGCACAGGATGCAGCAATGCGGCCAACGCTGCCATTGTAAAAAAAGCCATTAAAGCAAATTTTAAGTCGGCAAAAGTAAGTGTAGACCACGACCTGATGGGAGCTGCAAGAGCTTTGTGTGGTAACGAAAAAGGTGTGGTGGGTATATTGGGCACCGGTTCTAACTCCTGCTATTATAATGGAAAAAAAATTGTGAAAAACAGCCCGGGGCTCGGTTATGTGCTGGGCGATGAAGGCAGCGGCGCTTACCTGGGTAAAAAGGTTATCCAGTATTATCTGTACAATACCTTTGACGAAGACCTGATGGAACGCTTTAAGGCAAAATTTAATACCAGTTCAGTTGAGATACTGGAATCCGTTTACAAAAAGCCACTTCCCAACCGTTACCTGGCAGGGTTTGCTATGTTCCTGGCAGAAAACCGCGGTCATTACATGATTGAGAATATAATAGAGGACGGCCTGAACGATTTTTTCTTTAATCATATATATAAGTATCAGGAAAGCTGGAGCCTGTCTATTAATTTTGTAGGCAGTATAGCTTATGGTTTTAAGGATGTTTTAAAAGACCTTTGCAATTCATACGAGCTAACTTTGGGCAAAGTATTGAAGAACCCAATGGATGGGCTGGTAAAATATCATCAACAATAATTTACTAATTGAGGCAATATGGCTTTTCAGAAAATTACCGAAACAGATTCACATTATCGCCACCTGGATACTATGTCGGTAAGAGATCTTTTGGAGAATATAAATAAGGAAGATCAAACCGTACCCGGTATTATTAAAGAACAAATTCCCCAGATTGAAGCGCTGATACAGGTTACCGCAGATAAAATGCTGATGGGTGGCAGGCTTTTCTATATTGGCGCCGGCACCAGCGGCAGATTGGGCATTGTAGATGCCAGCGAATGCCCGCCAACGTACGGGGTGCCTTACGGGCTGGTAATTGCTGTAATTGCCGGCGGCAACAAAGCCATTACCGAAGCAGTAGAGAATGCGGAGGATGATACACGCCAGGGCTGGCTTGACTTGCAGCAACATAATGTAAATAGCGCCGATGTTGTGATTGGAATAGCCGCCAGCGGCACCACACCGTATGTGATAAGCGCTTTGGAAAAATGTAAAGAAAACGGTATCATTACCGGCAGTATTTGCTGCAACCCCGATGCCCCACTAAGCGCTGCTGCAGATTACCCCATTGAAGTAGTAGTGGGACCTGAGTTCGTAACCGGCAGCACAAGAATGAAAAGCGGTACCGCACAAAAATTAGTGCTCAACATGATCTCTACCAGCGTAATGATTCAACTGGGCAGGGTAGAAGACAATAAGATGGTAAACATGCAGCTTACCAACGAAAAACTGGTAGACAGGGGCGTGAAGATGGTTATGAGAAACCTGGCTATTGACGACTATGAACAGGCTAAAACACTATTACTGAAAAATGGCACGGTAAAAAAAGTCATGGAGAATTACCAATCATAAAAAACAATTGCTTCATATTAGAGTTTGTAGTAAATTAGTATCCTGTTTATCACCTAAAAACGCTTTTATGAATCATAAAATTTTACTTGCGACAGTTTTATTTGCCTGTACTGCAACCGTTACGGCACAAACTTCCAACAAAGCATTCGCCATTACCGGCGATGGTAACAATGATTATATCTGGATGAACATCCGGCAGGTAGACCTTTCTACCGGGCAGGTGTCAAAAACTATTTTCCAGCGTAGCCAAACGGCCTTTCAGTTAACTGATGTTTCAGCAAAGAAAACGACCGACAGCAAAGCAGTTCAGGGAAATGATATTTTCCAGTCTAAGCAATACCCTACCGGCTCAATGGTAGCCGCTGCAGCTTATGACCAACGCAACAACAAATTATTTTTTACCCCAATGAGGGTGGGTGAACTCAGGTGGCTAGACCTTGATATTAAAAACGAAACACCAAAATTTTACAGCATATCGTCAGAGGCGCTTAACTTAAATTTTACGCCAGATGAAGCAAACAACATTACCCGTATGGTAATTGCGGCAGATGGCAACGGATATGCCGTTACCAATGACGGTAATCACCTTATTAAATTTACTACCGGTAAAAAACCGGTGATAACAGACCTGGGCAACCTGATAGATGATGAAAAAAATGAAGGTATTTCTGTTCACAATAAATGCACAAGCTGGGGCGGCGATATGCTGGCAGATGCTTATGGAAAGTTATACCTCGTATCTGCCAACAGGCACGTATTCGTAGTTGATATCAACAGCAGGATTGCAACACATAAAGGAATGATAACAGGCCTGCCTGATAATTATACGACCAATGCTGCTGCAGTAGATGCTGATGGCGACATCATAGTAAATAGTGCCAATGTATTTGCAGGATATTACAAAGTAAAATTGAATGACCTGGTTGCAACTGCGATAGAAGGGTCCGACAAAAAATACAATGCTTCTGACCTTGCCAATGGAAACCTGTTACTGCAAAAGGAAGCAGATGCGGCAAGGAAATATGCTTTTAACAGCGAAAGTAAATTGGCAGAAAATTTCTTCAGCAATTCTGACCAAAGGGTATTTCCAAACCCGGTAACGGCTTCAGTATTCTCCGTATTATTTGATGGCCAAAAAGCAGGAAATTATAACATCACCCTTACCGATATTTCCGGCAGGGTATTGCAAACACAAAAGGTAAATATTACCAAAGGTGCTCAAACAGAAAGTGTGAACATCAACAAGCGACCATCAAAAGGAATTTATCTGGTAAAAGTGTTTGATGATGCGAAGCAATTAGTATTTACTGAAAAAATTATGATTCAATAAACTCATTTTTGAGGGTTAATAAGTGGAGGTTGTCTTAGGGCAACCTCTTTTTTTATCCGGATAAATTGTATGAAATTTGCAGTTGGATTTTATAACAGCAAATTGAATGAATGCAGGACATTGAACCATATTACAATTGGCGCCATTTATACATCGCCGAAGAAGATGAACAGTCGCCATTTTACCAGCGGGAGTACAGCGAATTTGAATATTCGCAAACGTTGTACAATTATTATATTCATCCGCAGTGGGATGATTTTGGCAGCCGAACCTTGTACATGAAAATATTATATGTAGATTATGAGCTGCATTTTGCCATCATTGAATTACTGGGCGAATGGAATGACGCCATCGAAAATGATATCATGACTTTAAGGAGAGATATTACGGATAAGATGTACATGCAAGGCATCACCCGTTTTATTTTAATTGCAGAGAACGTGTTGAACTTTCACAGCAGCGATGATAGCTACTATGAAGAATGGAAAGAACAGCTGGAAGATGATAACGGCTGGGTAGCTTTGGTGAATATGCCGGAGCAGAGTTTATACGATTTTAAAAGGGCAAGACTTACTAATTATGTTGAGTTGGTAAATATGGAACAATGGCGAACACTTAAACCAGAAATTATTTTCCAGGCCATTGAAAGTGAGATGATGCGGCGGTTGGATTAAGATGCTGAACTAAATTGAATGCTATTTGTTTAGATCAAATAAAAATTCAATAAAACCTTATTTTTCCACCCAGTAGCTGTAATTTTGCAGCACTATTATTTTACAATATTCCCACATTTATGACCTGGAAACAGCTTTTTAGTTCCTCTATCGGCAAAAAGATTACCATGGGCCTTACGGGCTTTTTCTTAATAACTTTTTTGATTGTTCATTGTTTTATTAATGCAATGATTTTTTACGACGACGGCGGAGAAACGTTTAACCATTGGGGTAAATTCATGGGTAGTAACCTCATCGTTCGTACCATGGAGCTGGGCTTGTTTGCATTCCTGATTCTGCATATTGTTCAGGGCCTCATGTTGTGGTACCAGAATAATGCAGCACGGCCCATTAAATATGCAAAAGCCCGTCCTGAAAAAAACAGCAGTTGGTATAGCAGGAGTATGGGTTTGTTGGGTACTTTGATACTATTATTCCTTGTGCTTCACCTCTACCATTTCTGGTTGCCTTCAAGGTTTGGTGGCATGGCTGGTGTACATGCTTTTGAAACCACCACCTTAGGAGAGTATAGTGACCAGGAAGCGCATAACCTGTACAAAGGAATGCAGGTAATATTCAAGGATTGGTGGATAGTGGTAATTTATGTGCTTGGTGTCTTTTCTCTGTTCTGGCACTTGCTACACGGCTTCCAAAGCGCCTTTCAAACATTTGGGTTAACACAGAAGAGGTTTACACCAATTGTAAAAACGGTAGGTGTAGCTTATTCCGTAATTATCTGTGCGCTCTTCGCATTAATGCCTATTGCTATTTATATGAACTGGGTTAAGTAGTGCCGCTGATTAGAACATAAAATATTTATTCTACAAATAATAAATGAACGTATGGCTTTAGATGCAAAAATTCCGCAGGGAAAGATGGAGGATAAGTGGGACGATTACAAAGGACATGTGAAACTGGTGAACCCCTCCAATAAAAGAAAGCTGGAAGTAATTGTAGTAGGCACGGGCCTGGCAGGCGCTTCTGCTGCAGCATCCCTCGCCGAATTAGGCTACAAAGTAAAATCTTTTTGTTTCCAGGATAGTCCTCGCAGGGCGCACAGCATTGCTGCACAGGGTGGTATTAATGCTGCAAAAAATTACCAGAACGATGGTGATTCTGTTTTCCGTTTATTTTACGATACGGTTAAAGGTGGCGATTACAGGTCTCGGGAAGGAAACGTGCACAGGCTTGCGGAAGTGAGTTCAGCTATCATTGATCAATGTGTGGCACAAGGTGTTCCTTTTGCACGTGAGTATGGTGGACTGTTAAGTAACCGTTCTTTTGGTGGTACACAGGTGCAGCGTACGTTCTATGCTGCCGGTCAAACCGGCCAGCAGTTACTGCTTGGCGCCTATAGTGCCCTGGAAAGGCAGATAGCGCTGGGTAATGTTACAATGTATAGCCGGCACGAAATGCTGGATGTGGTTACTATCGAAGGCAAAGCAAGGGGCATCATTGCAAGGAACCTTGTAACAGGCGAACTGGAAAGGCATTTCGGCCATGCAGTACTGTTATGTACAGGTGGTTATGGTAATGTTTTTTACCTGAGTACAAATGCAATGGGCAGCAACGTAACAGCCGCCTGGAAAGCACATAAGCAAGGTGCTTATTTTGGCAATCCCTGCTTTACACAAATTCACCCCACCTGCATACCGGTAAGCGGCGATCACCAGAGTAAACTTACCCTGATGAGTGAGAGTTTGCGGAATGATGGCAGGATCTGGGTGCCGCAACAACAAAACGATAACCGCAAAGCGGTTGATATACCAGAGGACGAAAGAGATTATTACCTGGAAAGAAGGTATCCTGCATTTGGAAACCTGGTACCAAGGGACGTGGCTTCCCGTGCTGCAAAAGAAAGATGTGATGCAGGCTATGGCGTTGGCACCACTAAAATGGCCGTTTATCTAGACTTTGCTGATGCCATCAAAAGATATGGCCGTATTGAAGCGGGTAAAACCGGCAATCATCATGCAGAAGATGAGTCCATCATCAAACTTGGTAAGGAAGTGGTAAAAGAAAAATATGGTAACCTGTTTGAAATGTATGAAAAGATAACAGGTGAAAACCCCTACGAAATGCCAATGCGCATTTACCCGGCTGTGCATTACACCATGGGCGGTCTGTGGGTTGACTATGAACTGATGACCACCATTCCGGGATTATATGCATTAGGTGAAGCAAACTTCAGCGACCATGGCGCAAACCGTCTCGGCGCTTCAGCTTTGATGCAAGGGCTTGCCGATGGATACTTTGTAATTCCTTATACATTAGGTAATTTCCTTGCCGACGAAATTCGCACCGCCAACATACCTACCGATCATCCTGCATTTGAGGCCGCAGAAAAAGGCGTAAGTGAAAGGTTGCAAAAACTCATGAGCATCAAAGGAACGGAGTCTGTGGAAAGTTTTCACAAGCGTTTAGGAAAGATCATGTGGGATAAATGCGGTATGGCAAGAAGTGCAGAAGGATTGAAACAAGCTATTGTTGAGATACAGGAATTGCGCAGGCAGTTTTGGACCAACGTAAGGATTCCCGGTGAAGTGAATGAAATGAATACAGAGCTTGATAAAGCGGGCAGGGTAGCCGATTTCCTGGAACTGGGAGAATTGATGTGCGTAGATGCATTAAACAGGAACGAAAGCTGCGGTGGGCACTTCAGGGAAGAAAGCCAGACGCCGGAAGGAGAAGCTAAGCGTAACGACGAAGACTACAGCTTTGTATCAGCATGGGAAATGAAAGGCCTGGGCGAATGGGAACTGCACAAAGAACCATTGGAGTTTGAAATTGTTAAACCTACACAAAGGAGTTATAAGTAATTAATGAGTGAAAAACTTATTATAAAGAATTTTGGTCCTATAAAGGATGTTGAACTTGATTTAAAGAAGGTTAACGTTTTAATTGGAGATCAAAGTACCGGAAAAAGTACAATTGCAAAAGTGCTTTATATTTTAAAAAATCTTAGTCATAGCCAAGGTGGTAATTCCCAATTGTTTAAAAGTGGGGTTAAAGTTGAAGGCGATGATTTAGCAAACTATAAGAGGGATAATTTTTACGAAGCATTTATTGAAAGTATTAATGGCTATGACTTACAAAATTATTGGAATGCAGATTCCTATATTTTTTTTAAAAATGACGCATGTGAAATAACGATTGAGAAATTTGAAGTAAATTTTGAAGATAAGAGCGGTTCAGAAAGCGTGAACACAAATCTTAACTACTATATCCCGGCGTTTAGAGAGGCTTATATTTTGTTAAGGAATAATTATCCAGCGATAATTACAGCCAAAGCGAAATTACCTACTGCGCTCAATATTTTCGGTCAGGATTTTAATAACTTTAAAAATGATTTGCAATATTTTGATTTTAATAATGTTATTAATGTTGGATATGAATACAGGAATGGTAATGATATTATCAAATTAGTAGATGGCAAGGAAATTAGTTTTGAAGAATCGTCAAGTGCCGTAAATAGTGTTGTGCCAATGTTAGTTGTTTTCGTTGGTATTGTAAATCAAATGTCAGGTGTTAATCAAAAGAGGATTTATCATTACCGTAATCAACCTTTAATTTCCATTGAAGAGCCCGAATTGAATTGTTTTCCTGCGACACAGAAAAAGTTAATTGACTTTTTTATCGAAAAGATTAAAAAGCCTGATTATGAAAATTCCTTTGATTACTATTGTAGTTTATTGTTAACTACACATAGCCCCTATATACTCACCTCTCTAAACAACCTGATGTATGCCTATACGGTGGGCCAGAAAGAGCCGGATGAGGCCGCTAAAATAATTGACAAAAAATACTGGATTAACCCGGAGGATGTTAGTGCTTACATGCTATTGCCAAACGGTACTTGTGAGAATATCATCGAGGCAGATGAGAAAACTGCTATGATCGATGCTGATAGAATAGACGAAATATCCGGAGTTTTAAATAAACAGTTCGATGAATTACTCAATCTTGAATTTGTTCCAAAATGAGTTTAATACCAGAAGCGTGTGTAGAATTTAATGATGGAAGAAAAATTTGCGTTGCTATCGAAAAAGGAAAAAGATATGAATTGAGGAACAATTCTGATTTTAAAATCAGAAAAGTAAAAATAGATAAGTGTATTGCACAAGATGAAGGAGAAAAACGTTGTGATTATCTTTTTGACTTAGGGGATTTAAAAAGAGTTTATTTCATTGAACTGAAAGGCGGTAAACTGAACACAGCGGTAAAACAGATATGCTCTACGGTACTTTATCTAAAAGCGGAGTTTAGAAATTATCGAATGGAGGCCAGAATAATTGGTAGCAAAGATGTGCCTAAATTTAAAAATAATTTTCATTACAGAAAATTAGCAAGCGAAATTGTACCGGGTGGTGGCACAATTGAAAGAGGAACAAACAATATATACATAGAAAGCATTTAAATATGGAACATTACAATATGAATTTAACGCTGAAAGTCTGGCGTCAGAAAAATTCGAAAACCAAGGGCTACTTTGAAACCTACCAGGTTTCAGACATTTCATCTGAAATGAGCTTCCTGGAAATGTTTGACGTGCTGAATGAAAAACTGGTGGCCGAGAACAAGGAACCCATCACTTTCGACCACGATTGCCGGGAGGGCATCTGTGGAGCATGCAGTATGTACATCGATGGCCAGCCGCATGGCCCATGGCAGCAGAACACTACTTGTCAGTTGCACATGCGTGCGTTTAAAGACGGTGATACAATCGTGGTAGAACCTTGGCGCAGCAAGGGTTTTCCGGTTATTAAAGACCTGATGGTAGACCGCACTTCCTTTGACAGGATCATACAGGCTGGGGGTTATATCAGCGTTAATACCGGTAATGCTGTAGATGCAAATGCCATTCCTATTGATAAAAACGATGCAGACAAAGCTTTTATGGCTGCAGCATGCATTGGTTGTGGCGCTTGCGTAGCGGCCTGCAAAAATAGTAGCGCTATGCTTTTTGTAAGTGCCAAGGTTTCTCAACTTGCTTTGTTGCCACAGGGTGACCCAGAACGTAATACAAGGGTTTTAAATATGGTTACGCAGATGGATAAAGAAGGATTTGGAAATTGTTCCAATACGTATGCCTGTGAGGCAGAATGTCCTAAAGGAATTTCCGTTGTAAATATAGCCCGGATGAACAGGGAGTACATTGGAGCAGGCATAGCCAACGAAGAATAAGTTATTTACAATAAGTTTAATAAGATACCTTCTGCTTGCAGAAGGTATTTTTTTGCAGCAATACTACATAAAAACTTGTCTGCTATAATAGTCCTAATTTTAATTCGTTATCATTCATAAAAACAAGTTGAATTTAAAAAGGATATATTTTTTGCTCATCGGCCTTTGCTTGCTGCAGGGTATCTATGCACAAAATAATCCTTACCCGGCCTCCAACCTCCGGAAGAAGATCATCAACACCGATGTATCGCCACTTGTGTTAGATACCTTGAGTATTGCGCCGGGTACACTTGTAATTACAGGGGTTGATCCTTCTTTGTATTTGTTGGATGAAGTGAATGCTACACTTACCTGGCTGCAACAACCCGGAAATAAAAACGTAATGGTGAGTTACCGGGTATTTCCATTTAAGTTGAATGCCGTTACCAGGCGCTATAGTTACGATAGTATCCGCAATAATTTCCTGGCCGAAAAGCCAACCCGTGTCCGCAACAGTAGTACACAAGCTAATCCCTTTCTTGATTTTGGCGGACTTCAATCGGAAGGAAGTTTTGGCAGGGCTATTTCTTTTGGCAATAACCAGGATGCGGTAGTGAACAGTAGCATGAACCTGCAACTGAACGGTTTTATTGGCGACAGCCTGGAACTGACCGCAGCAATAACAGATAATAACCTCCCTATTCAACCCGATGGAAATACACAAGACCTGCGGGACTTTGACCGCATTTACCTCCAGGTGAAAAAGAAGAACTGGCAGGCCAATTTTGGTGATATCGATATCCGCCAAAGCAAGAACTATTTTCTAAATTTTTATAAACGATTACAGGGTGCATCTTTTATTACAGATCATACGATTGGTAAGAAAATAAAAAATTCGGTATTAGCAAGCGGAGCGGTGGCCAAGGGAAAATTTACCCGCAACTTTATTATCGCCCTGGAAGGCAACCAGGGGCCGTACAGGCTGCAGGGTGCCAACAATGAATTGTACTTTGTGGTGCTGGCAAATACCGAGAGGGTTTTTATTGATGGCGTATTGTTAAAACGAGGCGAAGACCAGGATTATGTGATCAATTACAATACTGCAGAGATCACGTTTACGCCAAGAAGAATGATCACCAAAGACAGCAGGATACAGGTGGAGTTTGAATACAGCGACCGGAATTTTCTGAATACCCAGTTATATGTTACGGATGAAATGCAGGTAAATAAAAAACTGGCGATTAATGCTGCGGCTTATTCAAATACAGATGCAAGGAACTCCGCCATCGATCAGACGCTGGACCAGGATCAGAAGCAATTCCTGGCAGATATTGGCGACAGCATCAGTAAAGCATTTTACCAGAATGCGGTGAGGGATACTTTTAGTACCGACAAAATTTTATACAGAAAAATGGATACGCTTTACAATGGAGGCCAGCGGGATTCTATTTTCGTTCAATCTAACGATGCATCTCAGCAATTATACAATCTTGCATTCTCGTACCTGGGCCCTGGCAGGGGTAACTACCGGCAACTGTTAAACGCTGCCAACGGCCGTGTGTTTGAATGGGTGCAACCCGCAGCAGGCGGGCAACCGCAGGGCGACTGGGAACCGGTCACCTTACTCGTAACTCCTAAAAAATTGCAGGTATTTGCATTGGGCACCAATTATAATTTTACTCAAAATACAAGACTTGCTGCCGAAATTGCCATGAGCAATTATGATGTAAACCTGTTTTCATCCCGTGATAAAAGCAACGACAGGGGTTTTGCCGGTAAATTTAACCTGGTAAAGGATAGCATCAAATTGCGGCTTGCCGGCAAGCAACTCAGCATGCAGCAATCAGCAGGGTTTGAGTTTGTGCAAAGTCGTTTCAAGCCGTTGGAAAGGTTGCGTAACGTAGAATTTCTGCGAGACTGGAGTTTGCCATACCAGCAGGAGGCTGCTGATGAATATATCAGTAATGCCGCCATTGGCCTCGCTGATTCAGCAGGTAATAATATGCATTATCAGCTAACTAACTACAGCAGGAGTGATGGTTTCCGTGGCTGGATGCACCGCCTGCAACAGCGCCAGGTTATTAAAGGTTGGCAGCTTGCAAGCAATACCAGCCTTAGTAATATTAACGATGGAGTAAATACAGGGAATTTTTTTAGGCCGATAATAGACCTTAAGAAGCAACTGACCAGGTACTGGCTGATGGAAACAGGTTTTAAGTACACAGGCGAGCATAACAAGATTACCAACACGCAGGCCGATACATTAACGGCTACCAGTTTTGCATTTAACCTCTATGAAGTGTACCTGCGGTCGAACCAGCAGAAGATTAATAAATGGGGACTTTCCTATTTCCGTAGAAACGACCTGCTGCCGCAGGGAGCCAAATTGCAGAAAGCAGACAAAAGTGACAACTACAGCATGTTTGCAGAATTATTACGAAACGAAAAGCACCAGGCAAGGTTCACTTTCACTTACCGGGAACTAACAATTGAAAATGCAGGCTTGAGCCGGCAAAAGGCCGACCAGAGCATACTGAGCAGGACGGAATATTTTGTAAATGAATGGAAAGGGTTTTTAACAGGCAACCTATTGTATGAACTAGGAAGTGGCCAGGAGCAAAGAAGAGAATTCTCTTACGTAGAGGTGCCGGCAGGGCAGGGGCAGTTTACCTGGATAGATTATAATGGAAACGGCATTGCCGAACTGAACGAGTTTGAAGAAGCGTTGTTTCAGGATCAGAAAAAATATGTACGGGTATTTTCTCCCTCTAACCAATATGTAAAAGCTAATTATCTCCAGTTTAATTACAGCATAAATTTAGATCCAAAAACCATCATGAATGCGGATGCTTCCAAAAGAAGCTGGCGTAAGATCCTGTACCGAAGCACCACTAGCTCTGCGTTGCAGATCAGCAAGAAAGTACTCAGCGATGGTAATTTTCTCTTCAATCCATTTGATAAAACACTTGCAGATACTTCACTCATTACCCTAAGCTCTTTTGTTTCCAATACCTATTTTTACAACAGGACCAGTTCAAAGTGGGGACTCGAATTTACCCATAGCCAGTCATCCAACA
Organism: Chitinophagales bacterium; assembly: GCA_038256495.1. Lineage (GTDB taxonomy): Bacteria > Bacteroidota > Bacteroidia > Chitinophagales > Chitinophagaceae > Ferruginibacter. The sequence goes on along the minus strand of JBBSKH010000005.1, from coordinate 45,485 downwards.
AGGCGCTGTTGGCCTATGGATTCGAGAGTAGGAAACTCAATAACCTTACCAGCAAACTAAGGGTAAATCTAAAAAGAAATATAGTGACCAACCTGGTATTGAAGCAAACCAATAATGTTTTAAGTACCAGCTCTGCCAAGTTCGATAATCGTAATTACGACATACTTAACTATTACGCAGAGCCGAATATTTCCTATATCTACAAATCGAATGTAAGAGCTACCCTTGGTTATGTATTTTCTAACAAACGGAACAGGCTCGATTCAATGGAGCGATCAGCCAATAATGCCATTAAAGCCGAGGTGAAATACAATACCCTTGCCAACAGCAGTATCACCGCAAGATTTACCTACGACCAGATTTCTTTTAAGGCATACCAGGGTGCCGCAAATACTACTGTAGGCTACATCCTGCTGGATGGTCTTCAGCCGGGAAGGAATTATTTATGGAATATTGACTTTACAAAAAGGATTGCCGGTAATATTGAAATGAGCCTTAACTACGAAGGCCGCAAACCAGGTACCGCACAAACCGTTCACATTGGCCGTGCATCTGTCCGTGCATTATTTTAGCCGGTAAACTATTTCTTACTATCTTAGGTAAACCTTTAACTCCTAAAAGTTTAACGCTTCTTACTATAAAGAAGACCGGTACTTAAAATGTCAACGGCCATCATTATAATAGTAATAGGAATTTTCATATTCATCGGGCATTACCTGAATGGCGTTTTCGACAGGCGAAGTGTGCCAGACGTGTTGGGCTTAATGTTTATAGGAATATTAATTGGCCCTGTATTAAAATTGATTGACCCCGCATCCTTTGGAAGACTTGGTCCTGTTTTCAGTAACCTCGTTCTTATTTTCATTTTGTTTGAAAGTGGCACCGATCTTAAGATCCAGGAGATAAAGGCATCATTTAAAGACACGGCCGGGTTAACTGCGCTTGGGTTTTTAACAACGGCTATTGCCATCGCAGTTATGTGCAGAGTGATATTTGACCTGCATTACCTATCCTGCCTTTTTATTGGCGCATCTCTCGGCGGCACTTCTTCTGCAGTAGTAGTTGGTTTGATAAAAAAATTGCAGGTAGAAAAAAAAACAAGCACCATCCTGGTAATGGAAAGTGCCGAATCTGACCTGTTTACGCTCGGTATTCCCTTGAGTATTTTGGGGGTCATGACAACCGGGCATATCACGGCCAGTCTTGTTATTTCACAATTCCTTTCTTCGTTAATCCTGGCTTTGATCATTGGCGTGGGCGGTGCTTTCCTGTGGTCATTTATTGTTAACCGCATCAGGTACCTGAAAAATACCAAGTTCTCAACACCCGCCTTCTTATTCATTTTATATGGCATAGCCGAATATCTGAATTTCAGCGGGCCGTTGACAGCCCTGTCTTTCGGCATAGCCATTGGCAACTTGAAATACCTGGAGCCAAAATTTATACAACGCATCATACCTAACCAAAACATCGTTTTAAGGAGAAGCGAGATCATTTTCTTTAACGAGTTGATTTTTCTATTACGCACTTTCTTCTTTGTGTTTATTGGTATCAGCATCAGGATAGACAGGTTGGATATCCTGCTTTGGGGCGCAATCATAACTGCCGTGCTTATTGTAGTGCGACTGATATTGGTACGCTTTCTCATCAATAAACGAACAGAGGTAATTGATAAGGCTGCGCTTTCCATCATGATCCCCAAGGGACTGGGCTCAGCGGTTATTGCCACGCTGCCTTTCCAGCAGGGCGTGCCTGACGGGCAGATCATTCAAACCATCGGCTTCGCCATCATCCTTTTTAGTACGATATATTGCGTTATACTTTTTTTTATGTTGAAAACCGGCGCTTCTATGCCTTTTTACCGGTTCTTCTTTGGAAGAATGAACAGGCAAGTTGCCCCTGTTCAACAATTTATCGAATAAAATTTTTTACTTAACAATTTAACTAACTTCCGGGTATGAAGCATTTTAAATTCTATTCAAAGAAAGACATTCTTTCCCTAACAAAAGTGCGTAGGTTCGAAACAAGGGTAGGCGAACGCATACAACATTTAACGGATGCTTCTGAGTGGCCCGAAGTAATGCAACAAGTCTCGGCAAAGTATGTGTTGGTAGGTATACCCGAAGACATTGGTGTAAAAGGCAACCTCGGAAAAGGTGGGGCAGATACCAACTGGCTGCCGTTTTTAGGCGCATTCTTAAATATACAAAGCAATGATTTTTTTACCGGGGAAGATGTACTCTTGCTTGGTCATTTCGATTTCGGTGACCTGAAATACCTGATAGAAAACAACGCTTACAATCCTGATGAACTAGTAGATGCCTACCGCCATGCCATCAATGTTATTGATGAAGAAGTGGAAGCTATTATGAAGATCATTGCAGCCGCAGGAAAAATTCCCATTGTGGTAGGGGGCGGTCACAATAATTCTTATCCCATCATCAAAGGTGTAAGTAAAGGCTTGCATAAGGCCGAAAAAATTCCGCTGGCGCAGATCAACTGCATCAACCTGGATGCTCATGCAGATTTTAAGCAAATGGAAGGAAGGCACAGCGGTAATGCATTTCGATATGCAGAAGCGGATGGTTATATGGGCAAGTATGCCATCGTAGGCCTGCATGAAAGTTATGTTTCACAAAATGTACTCACGGAGATCCACAACAATCCCTTTATTAAATATGCCAGCTACGAGGATATTTTCATTCACGAAAAACTGAATTTCATTCAGGCGGTGGCACATGCTACAGGATTTACTGAAGATACATTTACGGGAATTGACCTTGACCTTGATATTATTGAAAATGTTTTGAGCAGCGCCTGCACACCAAGTGGCATTTCTGCCCTGCACGCAAGGCAGTATATTAATTTTACTGCCACCGATTCAAAAGTGGCCTACCTGCACATTACAGAAGGGGCTTGCCAGTTGGCCGATGGTTCAAAAGATGATACAACAGGTAAACTGATTAGCTATCTTGTTACAGATTTTGTAAAAGCAAACAGCATGTCACAGGCTTAAACCAACTTTATAATGTTGTGAGTCTTCCACCATCCACCGGCAGATTGATGCCATTGATGTAGGCTGCAGCAGGCGAGGCAAGAAAAGCAACTGCCGCACCAAATTCTTCCGGTTTACCAATTCTGCCAACTGGGATTTCCGCTTCCAGGTCAGCCATCACTTCATCGGTAGTTTTTCCGGATGCTGCTACCTTTTTTTCAATAACATAATCTGCCCTCACCGTTTTAGTTAAACCTGGCAGAACATTATTTACGGTAATTCCGAATGGTCCCAGTTCGGTGGCCAAAGTCTTACTCCAGTTTGCCACGGCAGCCCTGATGGTATTGCTTACACCCAAACCGGCAATAGGTTGTTTTACAGAAGTAGATATAACGTTCAGGATGCGTCCGTAGCCGGCCGCTTTCATACCCGGTACCAACGCCCGCACTAAAATATGATTGCAGATAAGGTGACTATTGAAGGCCTGAAAAAATTCTTCAGTTGTGGCAGCAAGCGCAGTTCCTCCTGCTGGTCCGCCCGTATTGTTTACAAGGATATGCGCCACTTGTTTGTCAGCTACAAATTGTTCTATGGCTTTACGAACATTATCGGGCTCGGAAAAATCTGCCACAAGGTAGCTATGTTCCTGGCCCTTGCTAGTGTCTAAGGTCAAAATGGTTTCTTTAAGTTTTGCTTCGTTGCGTGCTAACAAAACAACGTTGGCACCCAGCAGGGCTAATTCTACAGCGCTGGCATATCCCAGTCCCTGTGTGCTTCCGCAAACAACAGCGGTCTTACCGGTCAGGTCTAAATTCATATCTGGTTACTTTTATGTTTGATCTGCGGATTCAGTTTTGAACCCTGTAGCTATTTTCAATTCTTCCACAACATTAAAAATTATCGGGCACATAGCATAATACATCAGGGTGCCAAACAAGCGATCTTTAAAATTATTTCGGTCCAGGTGAGGAAATTCCCGGCATCCGGAAAAACGATGCTCGTAAATGCTGCATTTGCTGCCTTCCAAAAAATGGCATGGTATGCTGCTCATAATAAAATTACCCTGCAAGCTTTCTTCAATATATTTTTCTTTAAAGATTGTTGTGCTAATATTTAAATGCCCGGCAACAGTTTCAGCCTCAGCCGGGGAAACGTTTATCATTAGAGTTTTGCAGCAGGCACCACATTGGGTACAATCTATTACAGGTTCCACACGGGCATTGATGGCATGCACGAGCTCATCTATTTTATGCCCATTCTTATCAAGCAAAAAATGTCGGAAATGGTCGTTCTCCTTTTCTTTTGCAACCGCCACGGAAGCTATTATTGTACGATCTGTTTCTAACGTTTTGATAATTTTATTTTAATATGTTCCCGGCGAATCTACATGATTAATGGCGTTATTAACAACTAAGGGGTGCGGGCTTTCATTTATACACAACCCGTTAAAAAATCGCCGCATCGCTATGTGCGCTATTAACTATATTTGCCACAGTACTAAAATACTAAAATTATTAGTAGCTTGCGGCCTCGTTCAATGGGATTAAGCAACCGTAAACAAACCCGGTTCATCAAGAAGGAAAAAAAACTATGGCAGATAAAGATTTATTTGATTATACGGAAGATAATATTCGTAGCCTCGACTGGCAGGAGCATATTCGCCTGAGACCTGGTATGTATATCGGAAAACTGGGCGATGGCAGCAGTCCAGATGATGGTATATATGTCTTACTGAAAGAAGTAATTGATAATAGTATTGATGAGCATACCATGGGCCATGGTAAACATATCGATGTAAAAATTGAAGGCAAGAACCTAACGGTAAGAGATTTTGGTCGTGGTATTCCTTTGGGAAAAGTGGTAGATGTGGTGAGTAAAATGAATACAGGCGCCAAGTACGACAGCAAGGCTTTCCAGAAAAGCGTTGGTTTAAATGGTGTAGGTACCAAGGCGGTGAATGCATTGAGTAATCATTTTAAAGTAACGGCCTTCAGAGAAGGCAAGGAAAAAACTGCGGAGTTTGAGCGTGGAATTTTGGTAAAGGAGCACAAGGAAACGAGCACCAAAGAAGACAACGGTACCCTGGTAACTTTTACGCCGGATGAAACGATATTTAAGAATTTTCATTTTGTGCAGGAATACCTGGATAACCAGTTCTGGAATTATTGTTACCTGAATGCAGGTTTGGTAATGAACCTGAATAATAAAAGGTATGTAAGTAAGAATGGACTTTTAGATTTGCTGCAGCGCAAAACAAATGAAGATGAAATACGCTACCCAATCATTCACCTGAAAGGCGAGGACATTGAAGTGGCCATCACGCATGGTAATGGTTATGGTGAAGAGTATTATAGCTTCGTTAATGGCCAGTTCACCACGCAGGGCGGTACGCACCTGGCGGCTTTTAGAGAAGGGTTTGTAAAAACTATCAGGGAGTATTTTAAGAAAGATTATGATTCATCAGACATCCGCGGCAGCATTTGTGCTGCTGTAAGTGTAAGGGTACAGGAGCCGATATTTGAGAGCCAGACCAAAACCAAACTGGGATCGATGACGGTTAGCGAAGGTGGCCAGAGCATGAAAATGTTTATTGCAGATTTCCTTACCAAGGACCTGGATAATTATTTGCATCGCAATCCAGCGATAGCCGATGCACTTAAAAAACGCATTGAACAAAACGAAAGAGAGCGTAAGGAACTGGCAGGTATAAAAAAGCTGGCCAACGAAAGAGCAAAGAAAGCCAACCTCCACAATAAAAAATTAAGAGATTGTAAGTTTCATTACAATGATGAACCAACAGGCAAAGACAAAAATGCCATCCTGGAAAAGCAGAAGGAATCTACCATCTTTATAACCGAGGGTGATAGTGCAAGTGGTTCAATTACCAAAGCCCGCAATGTGAATACACAGGCGGTGTTCAGCCTCAGGGGTAAGCCGCTCAACAGTTACGGGCTTACCAAAAAAGTGGTGTACGAAAACGAAGAATTCAACCTGCTGCAGCATGCACTCAACATTGAAGATGGTTATGAAGGATTGCGATATAACAATATAGTGATATCAACAGATGCGGATGTAGATGGTATGCACATCCGCCTCTTGCTCATGACCTTTTTCCTGCAATTCTTTCCCGACCTGGTTAAGAACGGGCATGTATATATTTTAGAAACGCCTTTGTTTCGGGTAAGGAACAAACAGGAAACAATTTATTGCTACGACGAAGCGGAGAAGCAGGCGGCAATGAAAAAGTTGGGCAGCAAGCCGGAGATCACGAGGTTTAAGGGTTTGGGAGAGATAAGCCCCGACGAGTTTGCACGTTTTATTAGTGAGGATATGAAATTGCAACCAGTAATTGCAGAGCAAGGCGAACATTTACAGCAACTGCTGGAATACTACATGGGAAAAAATACGCCGCAGCGCCAGGATTTTATTATCGACAATTTGAGGGTAGAATTGGATATGGTGGAGGAAGGAGCCCCTAACCCCTAAAGGGGCTTTAAACCCCAAACCCCTAAAGGGGCCTTAAACCCCAAACCCTAAAGGGGCCTTAAATCTAAAGGGGCTTTAAACCCCAAACCCCTAAAGGGGCCTTAAACCCCAAACCCCTAAAGGGGCCTTTGGCGACTTTATAATAAATTGGCATTAGATTTTTGTGATGTTATAATAAAAAATAAAAATGAACAGCAACAATAAAAATAATTTGATTTTATTTGCAAATTTCCCGGCTCCCCTTTAGGGGCGGGGAGCTTTTATGTACGACTTTCATTCAGACTATAAAAAATATTTCGACATTCAACTGGCCAATGCCCGTAACTGGGTGTTGCCGTTTGTGAATGAAGTGAAGCCAATTGTTCCGGGAATGAAATTATTGGAGATAGGTTGTGGGCAAGGATCACTCTTGCGTGCCTTCAGCGAAGCTGGTTGCATTTGCACAGGTGTAGAAATGTACCCGCTATGGCTGGAGAAAGCAGGCGAGTGGCTGCAACCGGAACTCTATGCAGGAAAAGTGCGGTTAATCAACAGCAATATTTATGATGTAAATCCCGAAAAAGACCTCGGCACCAAGTTCGATATCATTGTATTGAAAGATGTGATAGAACATATTCACGATCAGGAAAAACTCATCGGCTGGATGAGACATTTCCTCAATCCCGGTGGCATCATATTTTTCGGTTTCCCGCCCTGGCAAATGCCTTATGGAGGTCACCAGCAAATGATGCCCGGCTGGCTGGGCAAAACGCCTTACTGGCATTTGTTGCCCATGCCTTTGTTCAAGGCATTAATGAAAGCAAACAATAAATATTCAGAAGACCTGGTGGAGATAAAGGAAACCGGTATTTCTATAGAACGGTTTGAAAAGATATTGGCAAAAACAGGTTACAAAGTAGTACAGCAGAAACACTGGCTTATCAATCCTGTTTACGAATACAAATTTGGCTGGCGGCCAAAAGTGCAGTTTAAAATTGTACGATCAATTCCTTTTGTGAGGAATTTTTTAACTACCGCCGTTTATTATATTATAACACCAAAATAAATTACCCAAACAGCAAATGATACATATTGTTTTTAACGAGGAAGATGTAAAAGTTTTAAAAGAAGCCATTGCGATGGACGATACCATGCATGGTGAAGTGCTACTGATAAGAGATGATTATGCAGTTGGCCCGCTGGCAAACCTGTACGTAGGAGAGGGCATTGAAGCCCGCCGCCAATGGTGGCAGGATGTACTGGCCGGCGGCGATTATGAAGGCAAAGTGGAAACAGGAGAAGTTGACGATTACAAGACCGTTGCCGAGTTGGTGGGTACCATGCGCCGTGATGAATTGGAAGAGCTGTGGATATGGGCCGCCCAGAACAAACATGATGTAAGCGGTTACTACTGGCTGCTACATTACATGAAAGAGTTCCAGGGAAGGGTACAGATTTTGTACCTGAACAACCTACCTTTTTTCAACGAGAAAGGACAAATATTTTACCCAACATGGTTGAACGAAATTCCTGCAAAGGAGTTTTTAAAGGCAAAAAAGCTGGCAAGGGAAATAACCCTGAGTGAATTTGAAGTGGACCCGGATGAGTGGACAAAACTCTGCAACGAAGATCGTGGCGTGCGTTTGCTGGAGGGTGGCAAAAAATTAGTGCAGGCAGATTATGATTTTTATGATGCAGACTTAAAGAAATTCATTACCAGCGATTGGCAGAAAGGTTCTAAGATCATTCACCAGTTTTTAAACAAATCGAAAGAAACTACCGGCGATGCTTATATGTTATGGCGATTGAAAACGCTGATAGCACAGGATATGTTTGATGTGCAGGGCAAACTGGAAAATATGAAGGACTTTGAAGTGAAAACAAAATCTGCCGAATAAAAGTAAACTACGGAATCAAGTGTTTTAGCATTACAAAGATTTTGCCCCGATGGGGCAGACAAGATTTTGTCGAAATTGTCGTTCATTGAACAGAATTAAAATAGCGGTTTCGCTCCGTAGGAGCACCATCTTTGTAGATCATTGTATAAAATTCAAATAGAAGCATTCTGCTCCGTAGGAGCAAAATCTTTGTAGATCTGTTTGAATTTTATAATTAGAGATAAATATTAAGAGGAATTAATTCTATATGGCAAAGAAGATTAAAGAAGAGTACACCCACAGCGATAAAGGCGTAAGCGGCCAGTATAAAACCTGGTTCCTTGATTATGCCAGCTATGTAATTTTAGAACGAGCCGTGCCCGCTATTGAAGATGGTATGAAACCCGTTCAGCGGCGCATCCTGCATGCGATGAAGGAAATGGATGATGGCCGCTTTAATAAAGTGGCCAATATCATCGGGCAGAGCATGCAGTACCATCCACATGGCGATGCCAGTATTGGCGATGCTTTGGTGAACATGGGGCAGAAAGACCTGCTGATAGAAACGCAGGGAAACTGGGGCGACGTTCGCACCGGTGATGATGCGGCTGCACCAAGGTACATCGAAGCTCGCCTGAGCAAATTCGCTTTGGACGTTGCTTTCAACAGCAAAACCACCAACTGGCAGTTGAGTTATGATGGGCGCAAGAATGAACCCATCACGCTTCCAATGAAATTTCCCATGCTGCTGGCACAAGGGGCGGAAGGTATTGCTGTTGGTTTATCAACAAAAATATTACCACATAATTTTTGCGAGCTGATTGATGCTTCTATCAAACACCTCCGTGGCAAGAAATTTAATATACTCCCCGATTTTCAAACGGGCGGTAGCATGGATGCCAGCAATTACAACGACGGGCAGCGTGGCGGCAAAATCAGGGTGCGTGCGGTAGTGGAAGAGCTTGATAAAAAAACGCTCATCATAAAGAGTGTGCCCTTTGGCGTTACTACCAGTCAATTGATGGATAGTATTGTGAGAGCTAATGAACAGGGAAAGATCAAGATCAAAAAAGTAACTGATCATACGGCTGCCGATGTGGAGATATTTATTGAACTGGCTGCAGGTATTTCGCCTGATATTACCATTGATGCCCTGTATGCATTTACAGATTGTGAAGTGGGTATTTCGCCTAACGCTTGCGTAATTGTTGGTAAGAAGCCCCGGTTCATGGGTGTTTCAGAATTGCTGCGGGTGTCGGCAGATCATACCAGGGACCTGTTGAAATGGGAACTGGAGATCAAACTCGCCGAACTGCAGGAAAAATGGCATTACACTTCACTAGAAAAAATATTCTTTGAAGAAAAGATTTATAAAGAGTTGGAGAAAAAGCATGAAACCTGGGATAAGGTGCTTATTGCTATCGACAAAGGATTTGACCCTTTTAAAAAGCAATTAAAAAGAGAAATTACCAGGGAAGATATTGTAAAGCTTACGGAAAAGCCTGTACGTAGAATTTACCGCCTGGATATAGATGAGTTAAATGCGCAGATCAAAAACCTGGAGGCAGACATCAAGCAGGTAAAGCATGACATCGCCAACCTGGTAGATTATGCCGTTGCTTATTACGAAAACCTGTTGAAAAAGTTTGGCAAGGGGCGGGAACGCAAAACTGAAATCACCGAGTTTGATGTGATTCAGGCAAAAACCGTGGCCATTGCCAATATAAAAATCTACGCAAATTTTGCAGATGGTTTTATTGGCACCGGTCTCAAAAAAGATGAACTGGTTACGGAAGTATCGGAGCTGGATGATATTATCGCTTTTACAAAAGGCGGTATAATGAAAGTGGTGAAGGTGGCCGACAAAGTGTTTATTGGTAAGGATATCCTGCATGTGTCGGTGTTCCTGAAAAGCGATGACCGCACTACCTATAACATGATATATGTTGATGCTAAATCCGGGATTAGTTATGCCAAGCGGTTCAACGTAACAGGTATTACCAGGGATAAGGAATACGACCTTACCAAAGGAGCAGATAAAAGCAAAGTGCATTATTTTACCGCCAATGCCAATGGCGAAGCAGAGGTAGTTAAAATTATCCTCAGCCCTAATTGCAGCGCTAAGAAGAAGGAATTGGAATTTTATTTTGAAGAACAGGAAATTAAAAATCGTGGTAGCATTGGTAACCAGGTTACCAAATACCCCATTCGCTCGGTGAAATTTAAAGAGGCAGGTCGCTCAACGCTGGACGCTAAAAAATTATGGTTCGATAATAAGTTCGGGCGGTTAAACTCGGATGAGAAGGGAGAGTACCTTGGTAAATTTGAAGCCGAGGACAGGATACTGGTGGTTTACAATGATGGCAATTACGAAATAGTTGACCAGGAACTTACCCAGCGATTTGATCCTGAGAAGATCCTTTTGTTTGAAAAGTACGACGAAGAAAAAGTGATAACGGCTGTTTACCTTGATAATGAAAAGCTGCAATACAACATCAAGCGCTTCAAGATTGAGACCAGCACTTTACACAGTAAATTCTTTTTTATAAAAGAAGGTAAGGGTAATATGCTTGAGGCGGTGACAACAGAAGAAAATCCTATATTGAAAGTACAGACCGGCCGGGGTGCTCAAATAAACAAAGCCAAATTTAAAGTTGCCAAGATGGTGGATGTGATGGGTTGGAAAGCAGTAGGAGCCAAGTTGGTAGACTTTTCAAAATCTGTGGAAATGGAATGGGACAAGCCGGTGGAAGATGCAGGGGCGCAGGGTGCGCTGTTTGAATAAACGACTATGAACAAAAACGCCGGGCAGTCAAACAAGTTGGCAGCACGGCGTTTTTTTATTTGTGATCCTAACCAATCTTCGCATAACTCGCAGAAATCCCCTTGATCAAAGATGAACTAAAACCCTGGTGTTCCATTTCATTTAAACCAGCAATGGTGCAACCTTTTGGCGTAGTTACTTTATCAATTTCCTGTTCGGGGTGGGTATGTGTAGTTAGTAATAATTCGGCGGCGCCTTTTACCGTTTGGGCAGCAATCAGGCTGGCAGTAGCAGCATCAAAGCCTATTTCTATGCCGCCCTGTATATTTGCACGAATGTAACGCATGGCAAATGCCGTTCCGCAGGCGCCTAATACCGTAGCGGCATTCATCAGGTTTTCATTGATGTGTGCAATTTTTCCGAGCCTGGAGAACAGGTCATCCACATAATGTTTATCATCTTCAGAATTACCTTTGCTGCTGATGCAGGTAATACTTTCCTGTATAGCTATAGCGGTATTTGGCATCGCCCTGAACATCGGTATATCTTTTTGCAGCACCGTGTGCATTTCTTCCAGGCTAATGCCGGTAACTACTGAAATAAGAATGTGGTTGGCGCCGAGTGCCGGCGTTATGCTTTCTAAAATCTCTTTTATTTGAAAGGGCTTCACGGCGAGGATTACCGTGTCGCTGTTTTTTACAGCTTCCACATTATCTGATGTTACCTGCACACCCACGCTCTGTATGCCTGCAAGCGTGACGGTATTTCTTTTGGTAACCGTAATATGGTCCGCTGCAATAAACTCACTTTTCATTAAACCCAATGCAATGGCGGTACCAAGGTTGCCTCCACCGATGATGGCTATGCGTTTCATTGTAGTCAATTTAAAATCAAAATTCAAAATTCAAAAATCAATATTCAAAAAATGGAATCCCTCTTTTTTTACGGCTCGGAATGTTGTAAGATTTGCCTTTTTCATTCAACATTCAACATTCAACATTCATAATTAGCCTTCCATCTCCATCATCTTCTCAAACACATCTTCGTATTTCTTATTAGCCTCGTCCAATTCTTTTACCGCCTTATTATATTTAGTTTCTGCCTCTAAGAACTTGTTTTTATCACTATAAATTTCCGGCTTGGCTAATGCTGCTTCCAGGGTAATTTTGTTTTTTGTCAACTGCGCAACCTGGTCTTCCAATTGCTTAAAACTGGTTTTCATCTTCTGTAACGCTGCCTTTTCATCATTGCTGACTGGCTTATGGATCACTTTCTCCGGTTTGGGCGCTACTGGCTGATTTTGACTTTTGCCTTTTAATTTTTGACTTCTCTCTTCTTCCGCCAAAACTTTATCACGGCGTTCTTTCCATTCTTCCCATTCTGCATAAGATCCTTTAAACTCACGGATCTTTTTATTATCTATCTCCCATATTTTATTGGCCAGGCGACTGATAAAATACCTGTCGTGACTTACCAATATCAGGCTGCCTTCATACTTGTTTAAAGAATCAACCAACAAATCCACCGAGTGTATATCAAGGTGGTTGGTAGGTTCATCCAGCATCAGGAAGTTGGCTTTGCTAACAATCGTTTTAGCCAATGCCACCCTTGCTTTTTCTCCACCACTCAATACTTTTATTTTCTTTTCTACTGAATCTCCGCTGAATAAAAAGGCACCCAGTAAAGACCTTAGCTCAAGATCTGTCTTACCGCTGCGGGCATCCTTCAATTCTTCCAGCACATCATTTTCCATGTTCAGGGCTTCCAACTGGTGCTGTGCATAAAAGGCTTCCACCACGTTATGGCCCCATTCCCGCAGGCCTTCAAAAGTTTCGGTACCGGCAATAATTCGCAATAAGGTACTCTTTCCTTTACCGTTTGCACCAATCAAAGCGATCTTATCTCCACGGTCAATTTCTGCACCTGTGTTCTCCACAATTTCTACATCCTTAAAAGCTTTGCTCACGTGTTTCAATGTGCAAATGATCTTACCTGGTTGTTTTTCTACGGCAAAATTGATCTTCATGTTTGGCCGTTCAATTTCCACATCTTCTATCCGCTCCAGTTTATCCAGGCGCTTTACAATACTCTGTGCTGCGGCAGCCTTACTGGCTTTTGCTTTAAAACGCTCTACGAAACGCTCATTCTGACGAATGTAGTCTTGCTGGTTTTCATAAGCCTTCTTCTGCATATCTACCCTGATCTCCTTCTCCTGCATATAGTAAGAGTAATTGCCGGTGTAGAAGTGCAGCTTCTGCTGGTACAACTCCACGATCTTGGTCACCATCCGGTCAAGGAAAAAACGATCATGCGATACAATCACCACAGCCCCCTGGTAATGCGCCAGGTATTTCTCCAGCCACTCAATGCTCGGCATATCCAGGTGGTTGGTAGGTTCATCCATCAGCAATACATCGGGCGCCTGCAATATCATCTTTGCAAGCAACACCCGCATGCGCCAGCCACCACTAAAATTTTTGTAAGGTTTTTTCAGCTCAGCATTAGAAAAGCCAAGCCCCTGCAATATTTCTTCTGTGCGGTGGTGAATGCTGTAGCCATCCAAAACTTCCATTTCATGAAGTTTTTCAGAGTATTCCATGGCAAGATCTTCATCACCGGTTTTCTCCAGCTCCAGCGCTATCTCATCCATTTCTTTTTCCAGTTGTTTCACCCGCTCAAAGGCACCCAGCGCCACTTCTATAATAGAATCTTCTGTATCAAAACCCAGCAGGTCCTGGTGTAAAAATCCGATGGTAGTTTCCCGGCCCTTTTCTACTGTGCCCTTGGCAGGCGTGTATTGACCGGTAAGCACCTTAAACAACGTTGATTTGCCGGTACCATTATACCCAATCAATCCTATGCGTTCGTTGGGTTGTATATGCCAGGTAGCATCTTCCACAATCGTTCTTGCACCAAATTCAAAAGTCACATTTTGTAAGCCTAATAACATCTTGATAAATCTTTTTTAATATAAGAGTTGCAAAGCTAACTTAAACCGTAAACTATTAAGCCGGATGAAGCTACAATTTATACAGCCGGTGGAAAGCTGCCACTCGTCAATTCGTTCCGGCTTTTGCCAGTATCCCGCCATGAATGCGTTATTTTTGCTTAAAATTGAATATATATGAAAAAAATGATTGCCTTTATTGTACTCATTCTGGCTGCGTTTAGCATTTACTGGTTCCTTTTAAGAACAAAAGACAGCAATCCCCAAGAAGTAAAACAGGCGCCTATTTCTGTGAAGACCCATTCTGATAGTTTTAACCTTGCGGTGAAAAATGTACTGGATGCTTATTACAATATGAAGGATGCTTTTGTGGAAGCAGACATTGTACAAGCAAAACTGTATGCAGCACAGTTTGCAAACCAGTTGGATAGTATTCCGCTGGTGGAACTGGAAAAAGATAAGAAAGCGATTTACGAAACGGTAAAACTTAATATTGCAGATTTGCAGGCCAATGCAACATCCCTGGTTGCACAAACAGATATTACAGAAATGCGCTACGACTTCCGCACCATTTCAGATATGTTGTACCCAGGTTTCTTTAAAACAATCAATTACGAAGGACCAACCGTTTACCTGCAGAATTGCCCTATGGCATTTGATGGCGATAAAGACGCCAACTGGATAAGCAACAGCAATGAGATTGTAAATCCATACCTAGGTAAGAAAGATCCAAAGTATAAAGCAGGCATGCTGAATTGTGGTGAAGTAAAAGATAGTCTTGTAACAGGGTTCTAGTTCCAAATTATTAGAAAGCGGCATGGTAACTGCTAACATGCCGCTTTTTCGTATGCCACATTTACCGGCCTATGAAATGTTTGTTCTTTCTATTTTCGCTTGACAAATCTAATCGTGCCGCTTTTTTCAAGGTCTGAAGTAATGCGTACTTCATAGCGTTTAGTACCATCCGTTACCACCATCAGCGCTGTATTAGGCGGAATGCTGCCAAGGTTATCAGCGTACATTACCAGTTCATTTTCATCCTCCAGTTCTTCTACCGGTATCCTAATGGTAATAGCCTGCGTTGTAAGTTTTTTATGCGTCATCAGCAGCTTACTATTCAGGAAGAGCGATATGCTGTCACCATCAACTTCCCCGTTATCGTACAGGTCAATTCTTACGCTGCCACTTTCAACTATGATGGTTTTTAAAACCGTGTTATTCCTTTTCTCAAATTTCAACCCTGCAGTTTCCAGGCGGGGGAGGCTGATGGTTTCCTCGGGTTGTTTAATAGGCTCCTTCACTCTTGGCTCTGTAACCTGCTCTGGAGTTTTAGCTATGCTGGTTTTCTCTGTATCTTTTATGATGGGAGCAGGAGTTCGTGGGGCAGTAGTGACCGGTGCTTTCGCAATACTTGCAACCTCCCCCGGTTCTGGGTCTTTTTTTACCGGTGGAGTATAAGACCTTGGGTCTGTTCTCCTGGCAGTACTTCCCCGGAAACCCGGGTAGGTTTTTGCAAGTAATCGCCTGCTGAGTGATGTTACTCCAAAACCGCAATTGCCTGATTGGTTGGGCGCCGGCACCCAGCTACCAGCAAGGGTTTCATCGCCGTCATTTGCCGCAGGCTTGAAATAAGTTAATTTATGTACCTGGAAACAGTTGCGGATATCGGAGGGAACATTCGTTTTGGTGCGCTCTACTTCCCTTACTTCAACGTATTTTGAACGGGGATTGACAAAGCCAACCAGCCTGCAAATCGTGTAGTATTTTTTTTCGCCTGCGGAAAAATAAGTGTACGAATAGCCTGTTACATTCTTGCCACTAATCTCTATATCCAGTACGTATTCGCATTGGTCACCACCCCAACCGAGGGTTTTCGTGCTCTGGTCGGTAAATTGACCCTTCCATTGCCCGCTGAAATTTTGGGCAGAGGAAAAAAAAGGGATGAGAAACAAAAAGGAAAAAGCAAGTAAATTTCTGATCATTCGTTTGCGGTTTGTGTCGGGCAATTTAACCGGTTTATTTATTAATTGCAACAGGCAAGATATAGCGAACATGGATAAAAAAACTAATTAAAATTCAGCCTTGGTGGTTAAAATTTTTGCTGAAATTCAAAGTTATCAGCATTTAATTTTCCCTTAGCTAATAGTTCGTTAAATTTGCCGTTCTTAAAATACGACTGAAGATACAATATGATGATCAAGATAACATTTCCAGATGGCTCTGTTCGTGAATACCAGCAAGGTATCACTGCGATGGAGATCGCAAAATCCATCAGCGAAGGATTAGCCCGAAAAGTGTTGGCCGCAAGGATAGATGGTGAAGTATGGGATACATCCAGGCCCATTGAAAAAGATGGCGGTTTGCAATTACTAACCTGGGATGACCAGGATGCGAAAGCTACCTTCTGGCATTCTACGGCACACCTTATGGCAGAAGCTGTAGAAGATACTTTCCCTGGCGTGAAATTCTGGGTAGGGCCTGCCGTTGAAAAAGGATTTTATTATGATATGGATCTTGGCGACCAGAAGATAACGGAGGATGACTTGCTGGTGCTGGAAAAGAAAATGAGCACATTGTCAAAGCAGAATAACAGCTTTGTACGCAAGTTCATGCCCAAGCAGGAAGCCATCAATTATTTTACAGAAAAAGGAGACGAGTATAAACTGGACTTACTGCAAGGCTTAACCGATGGGGAGATTACTTTTTACACCCAGGGCGGTTTTACCGATCTGTGCCGGGGGCCTCACATTCCGCATACAGGATTGATTAAGGCTTTTAAGTTAACAAGTGTGGCTGGCGCCTACTGGAAAGGCGATGAAAAAAATAAGCAGCTTACCCGTGTGTATGGTGTAAGCTTCCCTGCGCAAAAGGAACTGGATGAATACCTGTTGATGTTGGAAGAAGCGAAGAAGAGGGATCACCGCAAGCTGGGAAAAGAAATGGGTATCTATACCATGGACGATGATACCGGCCAAGGCCTGCCTTTGTGGATGCCTAATGGTACTATCATTATTGAGGAACTGGAAAAACTGGCCAAGGAAACAGAAAAGGCTGCCGGCTACAAGCGGGTAGTTACGCCGCATATCGCCAAAGAAAGTATGTACCTCACTAGTGGTCACTTACCATACTATGCTGATAGTATGTTTCCGCCGATGGAACTGGATGGAACCAAATATTATTTAAAAGCAATGAACTGTCCGCATCACCATAAAATATTTGATGCGGAACCAAAAACTTATAAAGACCTGCCGTACAGGATTGCTGAATATGGCACCTGCTACCGTTACGAGCAAAGCGGTGAACTATTTGGCCTCATGCGGGTGCGTTGCCTGCATATGAATGATGCACATATATATTGTACTAAGGAGCAGTTTGCCGAAGAATTCAAAGCGGTAAATGATATGTACATTAAGTATTTTAAAATATTTGGTATTGATAAATATGTAATGCGACTGTCGCTGCACGATCCGGCCAAACTTGGAGAAAAGTATGTGAATGAACCCGAATTATGGCTGGAAACAGAAGCGTTGGTAAGAGATGTACTGATAAAGAACGATATTCCTTTTGTGGAAGTAAAAGGGGAGGGCGCTTTTTATGGTCCAAAAATTGACGTGCAGATATGGAGTATAATCGGGAGAGAATTTACCCTTGCCACCAACCAGGTAGATTTTGCACAGGGCCGTAGTTTCAACCTAAGCTATACCACCAAAGACAATAGTACCGATACGCCGCTAATAATTCACAGGGCACCATTGGGTACGCATGAGCGGTTTATCGGATTCCTGTTAGAACATTATGCCGGAAAATTCCCGGCATGGTTAGCGCCGTTGCAGGTAAAGATCCTGCCTATCAGCGACAAATTCATGGATTACGCCAACACGATCCTCGAAACGCTTTCAAATGCAGACATTCGTGCTGAGATAGACGACAGGAGCGAAAAAATTGGAAAGAAAATCAGGGATACCGAATTGGCAAGGGTACCATTTATGCTGATTGTTGGAGAAAAAGAAATGAACGAAAAACAAGTGTCGGTGCGCAGGCAGGGCAAGGGCGATCTGGGAGCAGTTTCCCTGGATGAGTTCACAGCGCAACTGGTGCAGGAAATAGCAGAAAGAAGGGCTTTGGATTGATCAATAATTAATTGACAATCTTAATAAATTATAAACGTTTCGCACATTAAAAAAAATTATCTTTGTGCTTTACGGTATGAACGTAAAAACAACATTGTAAACTAAAAATAATAAATGGCATTTCCTCCAAGAAAGCCGAGGGGTACATTCAACCCTCGTTTTAAAAAAGAACAACAACAAGAACACCGTACCAATCACATGATCCGGGTTCCGGAAGTAAGGCTGGTTGGCGATAACGTTGAACCAGGTGTTTATTCCACAATTGAAGCTACTAAAATTGCGCAAGGCCAGGAACTGGACCTTGTAGAGATCTCTCCCGGGGCTACTCCGCCGGTGTGCAGGATCATTGATTACAATAAGTTCCTGTATGAAGAAAAGAAGCGTAAAAAAGAAATGAAAGCGAAGGCCAAAACCAGCGAGGTGAAGGAAATTCGTTTTACGCCCAATACAGATGATCACGACTTTGAGTTCAAAGTAAAGCATGCTGAAAAATTCCTGAAAGACGGAGATAAGGTGAAGGCACACGTACAATTCAAAGGCCGTGCTATCATGTTTAAAGAAAGAGGCGAATTGCTTTTGTTGAAATTTGCAGATAGCCTTAAAGATGTAGGTGCATTGGAAAGTATGCCGAAAATGGAAGGAAAGCGGATGTTGGTAATGTTTGCGCCAAGGGCTCAGAAATCTAAGAAAGGTTCTGAACTTGGTAAGCTGCATAAGGATGATAAAGTGCCGAAGGAAGAAAGCGCAGCACAGGATGCAGGCGAAACAAAAGCAGAATAATTCATCAGCAAAATGTATATTGATATTTAAAATGGGAAGCGATGGTTTCCCATTTTTTAATTGACCAAAAAAGAACAGCCATTGGATACCAGTTTAAATAAATACATCAGCGATAGTGGTTTCTGCAGCCGGCGGGAAGCAGATAAATACATTGAAGAATGCAGGGTAACCATTAATGGTAAGGATGCACATAAAGGAAACCGGGTGCAGGAAGGCGATGTGGTTAAGATTGATGGTGAGCCTATTAAAAAACAAAAAAAAGCGGTGTACCTGTTACTGAATAAGCCCAAAGGAATTACCTGCACTACCGATGTTAAAGACAAGACGAACATCATCAGTTACATCAATTACAAAACAAGGATATTTCCTATTGGCAGGCTTGATAAATTATCGGAAGGGTTAATATTTCTTACCAATGATGGTGATATTGTAAACAAGATCCTTCGGGCGGGTAACGGCCATGAAAAGGAATATATCGTGACAGTAGATAAACCCATCAACAAAGAATTTATTGACAACATGCGCAACGGGGTAAAGATCCCGGGGGCCACTACCCAAAAATGTTTCGTAAAGCAGGAAGGAGACAATCGTTTCCGCATTGTACTCACACAGGGACTCAACAGGCAGATAAGACGCATGTGCGAAGCACTCGGTTACCGGGTTACCTCGTTAAAGCGTATACGCATCATGAATATCAGCATCAGCGGACTTGCGCCCGGCAAGTGGCGCTATTTTACTCCTCAGGAAATTGCATCAATTAGTGAAATGGTAAAGCATAGCAGTAAGACTGCCGATGGGGAAGGAATGGGGGAATAACAGTTGCTTAAACAAGTAATTGTTTGGCTCCCTGCAACAAGAACGCATCCACTTTAGCAGCACATTCACGGCCTTCATTAATAGCCCATACTACCAGCGATTGTCCGCGGCGGTTATCGCCCGCAGCAAAAACTTTTGGAATACTGCTTTGATAACTTTTTGTATTTGCGCTTATATTTCCCCTTTCATCTGTTTCAATTTCTAATTGCTCCAGCAAGCCTTCTTTTTGTGGATGCAAGAAACCCATTGCCAGTAAAACAACCTTGCAGGGGATTTCCTTTTCGCTTCCTGCAATTTCTGCGAAGCCCGCTGGCTTACCATCGGTAGAAGCAGTCCATTGCAGGTTCACCGTTTTAAGTGCACAGAGCTGGCCGTTTTCATCGCCTATAAATTCTTTTGTGGCAGTTGCCCAAACCCTTTCGCAACCTTCTTCGTGGCTGGATGTTGTTTTTAATATCATCGGATATTGCGGCCATGGCATCGTTTCGTTGCGATCTACTGGCGGCATTGGCATCAGTTCAAATTGTGTTACCGATAAAGCGCCTTGGCGGTTACTGGTGCCCACGCAGTCGGATCCTGTATCACCACCACCAATTACCACAACATGTTTACCTGCTGCTGAAACTGCTTCATGCAGGATGTTGCTTTCAATTTCCGGGTTTGCAAACGGATCAAGTGAAGCAACCCTTTTATTCTGCTGCTTTAAAAAATCCATGGCAAAGTAAATGCCTTTCAGTTCCCTGCCGGGGATGTTGAGGTTGCGTGGCACGGTGGAGCCGCCAGCTAGTACGATGGCATTGTATTCCCTGAGCATATGGTTGATAGATACATTCACGCCGACATTTGCGTTACAGAAAAACTCAATACCTTCTTCTTTCATAATTGCTATCCGGCGGTCAACCACCCATTTCTCCAGTTTAAAATCGGGTATGCCATACCGTAACAAGCCCCCCGGTTGATCATCTCTTTCATACACCGTAACCTGGTGACCTGCATAATTCAATTGTGCTGCGGCAGCCAGCCCGGCCGGGCCGGAACCGATGATGGCAACTTTTTTTCCGGTAGACATGGCAGGCTTCTGTGCCGTTACATATCCTTTTTCAAAAGCAATTTCAATAATGTGTTTTTCTATTTCTTCAATGGTAACCGGCGGTTGGTTAATACCCAGCACGCAGGATGCTTCACATGGTGCAGGGCAGATGCGGCCGGTAAATTCCGGGAAGTTGTTGGTGGCAACCAATATATCGTAAGCTTCTTTCCATTGTTGCTTATACACCGCATCATTAAATTCCGGTATCACATTGCCCAGCGGACAACCATTGTGGCAGAAGGGTACACCGCAATCCATACAACGGCCAGACTGCTGTTGCAGCTTATCTTCCGGATAGCTGTTTACAAACTCCCGGTAATGCTGTAACCTTTCAGCTACCGCTGTTTTAGCAGGAAGTTCCCGGCTATATTCTTTAAATCCTGTTGGGTTACCCATATAAATTTTCTTTCAGCGTTTAAGAAACAGTTTGTTTTTGCATGTTGCCGGCAGCCAATACTTTTTTGTAATCTTTAGGAAAAACTTTTACGAAAAAAGATAACTGGTTGTCAATATCATTCGCAATAAATCCCGCTACCGTACTGCCGGTATATTGCTGGTGCTGCTGAAGTATTGCTAACAGCAATTGTTTGTCATCTTCGTTGCAGGGATCCAGGTCAACCATTTCTGTATTACAATTTCGTGTGAAATTGTTTTCCAGGTCATACACATAAGCGATACCCCCGCTCATACCAGCAGCAAAGTTTCTACCCGTGCGGCCTAGCACCACTACGGTACCCCCTGTCATATATTCACAACCATGATCGCCCACACCTTCTACTACTGCACTAGCACCGGAGTTGCGCACGGCAAAACGTTCGCCTGCCTTACCCCTGATGAATGCCTGCCCAAGTGTGGCGCCATACAAGGCCGTATTACCGATAATGATATTTTCTTCCGCAGCAAAACTTGATTCCCTGGCAGGATATACGAGCAGCTTTGCTCCACTAAGGCCCTTGCCAAAATAATCATTGGCATCACCTTCCAGTTCCAGGGTGAGGCCAGGGACGGCAAAAGCGCCAAAACTTTGCCCCGCCGTACCACGGAATTTAAAATATATACTGTCTGCTGATAAACCATCAGCACTAAACTTTTTCGTGATCTCGTTAGAAAGTAAAGTGCCGGTGGTGCGGTCCGTATTTTTAATATCGAAGGATGCAGTCACCCGTTGGCCATTTTCTAATGCATTGCCTGCAGCTTGTAGCAGTTGCCAGTCAAGGATGCCATCAAGCCCATGATCCTGCAGCTCCGACTGGAAAGCAGCGTCGCCATCAAGAGGAGTAGCTTTAAACAAGATGGCACTCAGGTCTATTTTTTTGTATTTCCAATGATCAATATCATCCCGCATGGAAAGTTGCTGCACCTGACCGATCATTTCATTCACGGTGCGGTAGCCAAGCTCTGCCATGATCTCTCTCAATTCTTCTACAATAAATCCGAAAAAATTTACGACATGATCGGGGTTACCGGTAAAGCGTGCACGCAGTTCCGGATCTTGTGTGGCCACTCCCACCGGGCAGGTGTTCATGTGGCATTTACGCATCATGATGCAACCTTCTACAATGAGAGCTGCGGTGGCAATACCCCATTCTTCTGCACCAAGCAAAGCCGCCATCGCAATATCTCTTCCTGTTTTTAACTGCCCGTCTGCCTGCAATACTACTCTGCTGCGTAGTTTATTTTTTACCAGCGTCTGGTGCGCTTCGGCCAGGCCAAGTTCCCATGGCAAGCCAGCATGACGAATAGACGAAAGTGGGGAAGCGCCTGTACCTCCATCATGCCCGGCAATAATCACTACATCTGCTTTTGCTTTGGTTACTCCTGCGGCAATGGTGCCTACGCCCGCTTCACTCACCAGCTTAACGCTGATCCTAGCTTTTCGGTTGGCATTCTTCAAATCAAAAATCAATTGCGCAAGATCTTCAATAGAATAAATATCGTGATGGGGCGGGGGAGATATCAGCCCAACACCCGGGGTGGCATGCCGTACCTTACCGATCCATTCATCCACTTTTTCGCCGGGCAACTGTCCGCCTTCACCTGGCTTGGCGCCCTGTGCCATTTTTATTTGCAGCTCATCTGCTTCGGTAAGGTATAAACTGTTTACACCAAACCTGCCGCTGGCTACTTGTTTAATAGCACTACGCATACTGTCACCATTCAGCATTGGCTGGTAGCGTCTGCTGTCTTCTCCACCTTCGCCGGTATTGCTTTTACCACCAAGGCGGTTCATTGCAATGGCGAGGGTAGTATGTGCCTCCCATGAAATGGAACCAAAACTCATGGCCCCTGTGGCAAAGCGTCGATAGATTTCGCTGGCTGGTTCCACTTCTTCAAGTGGAACGGAGTTGGTATTTTTATTAAATTCAAAAAGGCTCCTTAGGGTGCAGGCTTTGGCTCCCTGATCGTTTACCAGCTTAGCATATTTTTTATAAACCTTGTAATCATTTGTTCGGGTAGCCTGTTGCAGCAGGTGAATGGTTTGTGGATTAAATAAATGAAATTCTCCTTTCACTTTCCATTGGTATATACCGCCGGCGGGTAGCCGCCCGTTGTGTGCTATACTTTTTTTATTGAATGCCATGCGGTGTTTGGCAAGTGCTTCCCTTGCTATTTCATCAAGCCCAAGGCCTTCTATTCTGGATGTGGCACCGGTAAAATACTGGTTCACCACGGCTTTGTTCAAACCGAGGATTTCAAAGATCTGTGAGCCCTGGTAAGATTGTAGAGTAGATATGCCCATCTTAGAAAATATCTTCAACAAACCATTATTTATTGCTTTTACATAATTGTCTTTTAATTCACTTTGTGTAAGATCTGTTTGCAAAATGCCACGCTCTTTCATATCCCTTATGGATGATAATGCCAGGTAAGGATTGATGGCCGTAGCGCCAAAAGCCAGCAGGCATGCAAAGTGGTGCACCTCCCAGCAGTCGCCGGCTTCAATTATAATGCCCACCTGGCCACGCATACCTTTCCTTATTAGGTGATGATGTACTGCAGCGGTTGCCAGCAATGTCGGTATGGGTGCATGGCCCGAATCTGTTGACCTGTCCTGCAGGATGATTACTTTAAAACCATCGTCTACCGCATTTACTGCTTCCTTACATAAACGGTCAAGCGCTTTTTTTAACGAACCTTCTTTTTCATCTGCCCTGAAATAACATTGCAGCGTCTTTGACTGGAACAGCCCTGTATCTATGCTCCGTATTTTTTCCAGCTCATAATTATTAAGAATTGGATGTTGCAAAGCCACACTATGACAGGTAAGCGGATCTTCCAGCAATAAGTTACCATTGTTGCCGGCAAAACATGCCAGGCTCATTACGAGTCTTTCCCTAATGGGATCAATTGGCGGGTTGGTTACCTGTGCAAATAATTGTTTAAAATAATAGCTCAGGTGTTGGGGTTCATCGCTGAAGATAGCCAGGGGCGTATCATTGCCCATGGAACCCAATGGCTCTTTTCCCTGCAATGCCATCGGGGTAAGAATATTATTGAGGTCTTCTCCTGTGTAGCCAAATACTTTATGGTATTGGTGCACCTGCTCATGCCCAAGATGTGTGAACATGATCCGTGGTTCCGGTAATTCTTCTAACCTGATTTTATATTTATTCAGCCAGTCGCCATAAGGTTTTTGCCGGCAAATGGCATTCTTCAATTCAGTATCGCTGATGATTTTGCCCTGCACCATATCTACCACAAACATTTTTCCCGGCTGCAATCTTCCTTTCTCAATTATGCTGGCTGGGTCAATGGGTAGGGTGCCGGTTTCGGAAGCCATGATCACCCTATTATCTTTTGTAATGCAGTAGCGGGAAGGCCGCAGGCCATTCCTGTCCAGGATGGCGCCAACAATATTACCATTGGTAAAGGAGATAGAAGCTGGTCCGTCCCAGGGTTCCATAAATGCCGAATGAAACTCATAAAAAGCTTTCTTCACGGGGTCCATCAACTCATCACCGTCCCAGGCTTCGGGTATCAACATCATCATTACGTGGGGCAATGAGCGGCCACAAAGTGTAAGCAATTCTATAATATTATCTAGGCAGGCAGAATCGCTTTGCCCGTTGCTTACTACCGGCAACAGCATTTCCATTTCTTCTTTTGAAAAGTAGGGAGACGTAAAATTTTTCTCACTTGTCTTAAGCCAGTTCAGGTTTCCCTGCAGCGTGTTGATCTCACCGTTATGTGCAATAAAACGAAAAGGTTGCGCCAGTTTCCAGGAAGGGAAAGTGTTGGTGGCAAAGCGGGAATGCACCAAACCAAAAGCACTTACAAGTCGCTTATCGTTCAGGTCAGTAAAATAGTTCCGCAATTGAAGGCTGGTTAGCTGCCCTTTGTACACTACGGTTTTGTAAGAGAGTGAAGCGATATAAAAACCTACTACATCTTTCTGTACCGTACTTTCAACCGTATGTTTACTATAGTTTCTAAGGATAAATAATTTACGTTCAAAATCTTCTGAACTGGAAATATGATCGGGGCATGCAATAAAAGCGTGCTCTATTTCAGGCTCTACGCCCAAGGCTGAAGCACCTATTCCTGCTGGGTTTACCGGCACTTTGCGGTAAAGTAATATTTCAAGTCCGAGCTTTTCTGCAGTACGGTTAAATATTTCACGGCATTCTTCCCGGTGCCTTATCTCTTTGGGAAAGAAGATAACGGCCACGCCATATTTACCATAAGCAGGCAGGTGTACACCGAGTTTTAAACACTCGTCAAAGAAAAACTCGTGCGGTGTTTGTATCATGATGCCGGCACCATCGCCCGTGTTTTCTTCACAGCCACATGCACCCCTGTGTTCCATGTTTTCTAACACGGTCAGGGCATCAGCAATATTCTGGTGCGATTTGCTGCCATTAATACTGGCCACAAAACCGATACCACATGCATCATGTTCAAAACGGGAATCATACAAACCTTGGGTATTTGCCATAGTCGTCTTTTATTTTACTATTTGACTTTGGCAGGCAATCTAAAAACCGGCAGTTGTTCTTTAAGGATATCAGGAACTCAATGAATTCAAGATACTAAAAATTTTCAGTTCCTATACCAGGTAGCCAAACAGCGTATCATTTTTATTTAATTCGGTGAATTGGAAATTCATATTGTTTAAATTCTGCAACAACTGGTAATAATCCGATTTTGATTTTAATTCGATTCCAATTAATGCCGGACCGATCTCCTTGTTTGTTTTCTGCATGTATTCAAACCGGGTAATGTCGTCATCGGGACCCAATACATTATTTACAAATTCTTTTAAAGCACCGGGGCGTTGTGCAAAATTTACGAGGAAATAATGTTTCAGCCCTTCGTATTGCAAACTGCGTTCTTTTATTTCCGGCATGCGGTCTATATCGTTGTTGCTTCCGCTGATGATGCACACCACATTCTTACCTTTTATTTCATCGGCATAATCGTCTAATGCAGTAACAGAAAGGGCTCCCGCAGGTTCCACTACAATCGCATCCTGGTTGTACAATTTTAAAATGGTGCTGCACACTTTGCCCTCGGGCACTAACTGCATACCATCCAGCACTTCCCTGCACACCTCGAAAATTATTTTACCTACTTCTTTTACAGCGGCTCCATCTACAAATCGATCGATGCTGTTGAGCGTAACAGGGTGACCCTGCTTTAAAGCTTCCGACATTGAAGGAGCGCCTTCGGGCTCCACACCAATGATGCGGGTGCCGGGTGAAAAAGTTTTGAAACAATGCCCCACACCCGCTACCAGGCCGCCACCCCCAACGGGTGCAAAAACATAATGTATTACAGGAGTGGAGCGGTTGCCATCGCTGTGTTGGCTTGAGTACAGAGCTTCCGTTTCTCCTATCTGTTCAATTATTTCAAGCCCAACCGTGCCCTGTCCTTCAATGATGCGGTAGTCATCAAAGGGAGGAATAAATGTGAGTTGGTGATCTGCCGTATATTTTTTTGCAGCAATGGCACAGTCATCAAAACTATCGCCCACCAGTTTTATTTCTATAAAATCTTCGCCAAACATTTTTGTCTGCTGCACTTTCTGCCCTGGCGTAATGATGGGCATAAACACTACACCTTTTACGTTCAGTTTTTTACAACTATAGGCAAAGCCCTGTGCATGGTTGCCCGCACTTGCGCACACAACGCCTCTTTGCAATACTTCGGCCGGCAGGCTGCTCATTAAATTGTATGCCCCACGTATTTTGTATGATCGCACCAATTGCAGGTCTTCCCTTTTCAAGAAAACATTGCAGTCATATTTTGCCGACAAGCCACGGTTCAGCTCCAACGGTGTGCGATTCACAACCTGTTGCAGCCGCTTTGCGGTGGCATGGTAATCGGGGCTGTATGTAAAGCTTGTTGTTTGCATTTTTAATTTACTGCCTCGGCAGTTTCTTTTTTAGTGGCTGTTTTTTCTGTGGGTGCCGGTTGGTTTTCTGGCCGAAGGCTTCTAACGGTTTTGCCTGCCTGCCACAACTCACTATTCCTTAGTTCTGCCAGTTCCACTTCCAGTTTTTCACGGTAGTCGGGTTTTGAATTAGAGTCTATTGATAACTGTGATTCCTTGCCTGTTGCTACAGATTGATACAGGTCTTTAAACACCGGCATGGTGGCATCTCTGAATTTTTTCCACCAGTCTAATGCGCCACGTTGGGCAGTTGTACTGCAATTGCCATACATCCAGTCCATGCCGTTTTCTGCTACCAGCGGCATTAATGATTGCGTTAATTCTTCTACTGTTTCATTAAAAGCTTCAGAAGGAGAGTGGCCATTGCTGCGCAAAACTTCATACTGTGCGGCAAAGATGCCTTGTATAGCACCCATCAACGTTCCTCTTTCGCCGGTAAGATCGCTGAATACTTCTTTCTTAAAATCTGTTTCAAATAGATAGCCGCTGCCTACTGCAATACCCAGCGCTGCCACACGATCGAATGCTTTGCCGGTGGCATCCTGGAAGATGGCATAGGAGCTGTTAAGTCCACGGCCTTGCAGGAACATTCTTCTCAAAGAAGTACCGCTGCCCTTTGGCGCTACCAGGAACACATCCACATCTTTTGGAGGTACAATACCTGTTTGTTCATTAAAGGTGATGCCGAATCCATGGGAAAAGTATAGTGCTTTGCCTGGCGTTAAATGTTTTTGTACCGTAGGCCACAAAGCTATTTGTGCAGCATCGCTCAGCAGGTAACAAATGATGGTGCCTTTTTCTAATGCCTCTTCAATTTCAAATAAAGTTTCGCCTGGCACGAAACCATCTGCCACAGCTTTATCCCAGCTTTTAGAATTCTTACGTTGCCCCACGATCACATTGATGCCGTTATCCCGCTGGTTCAGCGCCTGGCCCGGGCCCTGCACACCATAACCAATCACAGATACGGTTTCATCTTTCAACACTTCCCTTGCTTTGCTTAGCGGAAATTCTTCCCTGGTTACAACGTTTTCTTCAACACCACCAAAATTTAACTTTGCCATTTTTTTTGTTTTAAAGATTTAATAAATAGTTCTTGGTTAATAGATCAATTCTTAAGGTTGCAGGCTAACCGCATGTGCAACCTGGTTCAGGGCTTACATGCTGAAAACTTCTTCGCCTTCGTTCAGGAATTCATTTTCTATTACATCTTCGCCCGGTTCCCGGTATTCAAATTCTTTTAGTTTTTTATGGAAGCCGTCGCTATCCTTAATGATGGCAACCCTTGCACTTCGCACAAATTCTATCAGCCCAAAAGGTTCCAGCACTTTTATCAGGCCATCGGTTTCTTCCCGGTGACCAGTTACTTCAAACACCGTATAATCTTTGCGGATAACCACCGCCTTGGCGCCATGCTCCCTCAGTAATCTTTCTACCTGCACTTCTTCGGCAATGATATCTGTAGGTACTTTATACAGCGCCAGTTCCTGCCAGATGATCTCCTGGTTGGTGTTGAAATACACTTTCAACACCTCCACTTGTTTCTCAATCTGGCGGCAAAGTTTTTTTACTACTTCTTCTGTTTCATTTATTACGATATTGAAACGATGCACGCTGTCCACCTCGCTGGGAGAAGTGTTCAGGCTTTCTACATTAATTTTTCTACGAGAAAAAATAATAGCAATCCTGTTCAATAAACCTATCTGGTTTTCTGTATACACCGTTATGGTATATTCTTCTTTGCCTGGGCCAGCATTCCCTCCCGCCCCTAAAGGGGAGCTGGGTGCTGGATTCCCCCCCGCCCCTAAAGGGGAGCTGGGTGCTGGATTCCCCCCCGCCCCTAAAGGGGAGCTGGGTGCTTTAAAATTTATTTCAGACATATTCATCAATTGATGTTTTTTTAATTAAAAACTTGAATTTAAGTTCCCCTTCAGGGGTCAGGGGTAATTCCTACACTTCTTCTTTGCTCAATACTACTTCTGCAACGCCTTTTCCCTGCGGAACCATTGGGAACACATTATTTTCTTGACCCACCATTACTTCCAACAGGTATGCTCCTTTTGTTTGCAGCATTGTGGTGAGGGCGCCTTTTAAATTTGCTCTATCATCAACCGATTGCCCATTGATACCATAAGCCTTTGCCAGTTGAATAAAGTCTGGACTGGTAATATCGGTAAAGGAATATCGTTTGCTGTGAAAGAGCTCCTGCCACTGGCGCACCATTCCCAGGAACTGGTTATTAAGGATGAGGATCTTTACATCTACATCAAACTGCATAATGGTGCCCAGTTCCTGCAAGGTCATCTGGAAACCACCATCGCCTATAACGGCTACTACTGTACGCTCGGGTGCGCCGAATTTTGCTCCTATGGCAGCAGGTAATCCAAAACCCATGGTGCCAAGACCTCCGCTGGTTACATTGCTTTTGGTTTTATTCATTTTAGCATACCTGCAGGCTACCATCTGGTGCTGGCCCACGTCAGAAACAATGATGGCATCGCCATCCGTGAGTTCGTTTACCAGTTTAATCACTTCACCCATGGTTAGGGTATCCGTGGTTGGATCCAGTTCTTCCTTAATTACTTTTTCATGTTCTTTAGTGCTACAATTTGTAAAGCGCTGCAACCATTCCGGGTGTGTTTTTTTATCCAGCAAAGCTGTAAGCATCGGCAGGGTTTCTTTGCAGTTGCCCCAAACCGGAACTGCTGTTTTTACATTCTTATCTATTTCTGATGGATCAATATCAAGGTGAATGACCTTTGCTTGCTTGGCGTATTTATCCAGGCGCCCAGTTACCCGGTCGTCGAAGCGCATGCCAACGGCTATCAATACATCACATTCGTTGGTTAGCAGGTTGGGGCCATAGTTGCCATGCATGCCCAGCATACCCACACCCAGCGGGTGATCGGTAGGAATTGCGCCCATACCCATGATGGTCCATGCTGCAGGCAGTCCGGCTTTTTCAATAAATTCCGTAAATGCTGTTTCTGCTTTACCAAGGATAACACCCTGACCAAAAATCACGAAAGGCCTTTCTGCCTCATTAATCAGTTTAGCAGCCTGCTCCACATAACTAGCTCGAACAATTGGAGCGGGGCGGTAACTACGAATGTGGTTACACTTTGTATATCCGTCATAATCGAAATGCTGTAGTTGTGCATTCTTGGTAATATCAATAAGTACCGGTCCCGGCCTGCCGCTGCGGGCTATGTAAAATGCTTTGGCAAGCACAGAAGGAATTTCCGTGGCATCGGTTACCTGGTAATTCCATTTGGTTACTGGTGTGGTAATATTTATAACATCCGTTTCCTGGAAGGCATCCGTACCCAAAAGGTGTGCAAACACCTGGCCTGTTATGCATACTAGCGGCGTAGAGTCTATCATGGCATCTGCTAATCCTGTTACCAGGTTAGTAGCGCCGGGGCCGCTAGTGGCAAATACAACACCTACATCACCGCTGGTTCTTGCATACCCTTGCCCGGCGTGTATGCCTCCCTGTTCGTGCCTTACCAAAATATGAGTAAGCTTATCATGGTAATCATACAGCGCATCATAAATAGGCATGATAGCACCGCCCGGGTAACCGAAAATCGTGGTCACGTTTTCTGCGATCAATGCCTCCAGCACAGCCTGGCTGCCGGAAATAGTAGGGACTACCTCGTTCTTAATCGGCAGCGTTGCCGTTGTTGCAGGCGCCGGTTTTGTTTGTGTTTGTATTGTTTCCATCTGTTCCCTTTTTTCAATTATTAAAAAACATTCTCCTGGTTTCAATTCCTAGTAACTGCTGAGTATTCTTTTCAGGAATCTGTGACGCAGCCTTCACTAGCATCCTTTACGCATTTCGCATATTTGTACAGCACGCCCCTGGTAGCTTTTAATGCAGGTTGTTTCCAGGCCGCCCTTCTTTTAGAAATTTCTTCTTCCGAAATTTTTAAGCTTAACAAGTTGTTCACCGCATCTATTTCAATGATATCATTATCTTCAACCATTGCAATCAGGCCGCCGTCAAAAGCTTCCGGGGTAATATGGCCCACCACGAAACCATGGGTACCTCCGCTAAAGCGGCCATCTGTTATTAAGGCTACTGTGTTACCCAAGCCCGCACCAATGATGGCTCCCGTGGGCTTCAACATTTCGGGCATACCCGGCGCACCCCTTGGGCCGATATATCGGATCACCACTACATCTCCCGCATGAACTTTACCATCTGCAATGCCTTTTATAACGGCCTGCTCGCCATCGAAAACACGGGCGGTGCCACTAAATTTTTCTCCTTCCTTCCCGGTGATCTTGGCAACACTTCCTTTGGGGGCAAGGTTACCATACAATATTTGCAGGTGACCAGTAGCTTTCAGCGGAGCTTCCAGCGGCCTGATGACTTGTTGTTTTTCAAAATCGAGGGTTGGTACATCAGCAAGGTTTTCCGCAACAGTATTTCCGGTAACGGTCATGCAATGCCCGTGTAGCTGGCCTTTTTCCAACAGGTATTTCATTAGCGATGGCACACCTCCGTGTTGGTGCAGGTCTTCCATCAGGTATTTACCGCTTGGCTTCATATCTGCCAGTAGTGGAATACGGTTGCTGATGTTTTGAAAATCGTCCGGCGTCAATTTCAGGTTAACGCTATCCGCCATCGCAATTAAATGCAATACAGCATTTGTGCTTCCACCCAGTACCATAATAACGGTGATGGCATTTTCAAAAGCCTCTTTCGTCATGATGTCTGATGGCTTGATATCCTTTTCCAGCAAGCGTTTGATGGCTTTCCCTGCTGCGGCGCATTCGTCTTGCTTTTCCTTGCTCAGCGCAGGATTACTGGAAGAGTAGGGCAGGCTCATACCCATTGCTTCAATGGCACTCGCCATGGTATTGGCTGTGTACATACCGCCACATGCGCCGGCGCCGGGGCAGGAGTGTTGCACAATTCCTTTGAAATCTGCTTCGCTTAAATTGCCGGCAATCTTTTGGCCAAGTGCTTCAAAAGCACTCACGATGTTAAGGTCTTCACCTTTGTAATGGCCATGTGCAATGGTGCCGCCATACAACATCAGCGAAGGGCGGTTCAATCTTCCCATGGCCATAATGGAGCCCGGCATATTTTTATCGCAACCCGGTATGGTGATGAGCGCATCGTAATATTGTGCGCCGGCATTGGCTTCAATGCTGTCTGCAATTACATCCCTGCTCACGAGGCTGTACCGCATACCATCGGTTCCCATACTGATGCCATCGCTAACACCAATGGTGTAAAAACGCAGTCCCAGTAGGCCTTCCGTGGCATTCACGCTTTCCTTTACCGTAGTTGCTAAATCGTTCAGGTGCATATTACAAGGGTTGCCATCCCAGCCCATGCTGGCTATGCCCACCTGTGCTTTGTTGAAATCAGCTTCGCTAAAACCAATGGCATAATACATGGCCTGCGCAGCAGGTTGCGTAGTA
This sequence comes from Chitinophagales bacterium, assembly GCA_038256495.1. Taxonomy (GTDB): domain Bacteria; phylum Bacteroidota; class Bacteroidia; order Chitinophagales; family Chitinophagaceae; genus Ferruginibacter. The sequence continues at coordinate 12,788 of JBBSKH010000005.1, read as the reverse complement.
TCCTGTGTAAGTGTTTTTGAATATTTATTTAGTTCGTTCATTCAATCTGCGTTTAGCGAAAGGTTGTTTATACCAAATTTTTTATCAGGCGTGGTTAAAAGCCGGTTGTTTTTCTGTTACCAATTCTTTGTAAGCCAGTTGTATTTGCTTGCCCAGAGAATCATTCCATTCAATTTTAAAAGGCTGATCGTCCAGGCTTTTCCAGCCAATTACTTCGGCGGCGGTGCCGCAGAAAAAAACGGAGTCTGCATCTTTTAGTTCTTCCAGGGTTATCCGTTTTTCTTCTACTTCAATATTTTTTGCAGCACATATTTCCAGCACAGTAGCCCTGGTTATGCCGGGCAGAATATGACCGAGTGCCGGTGTAAATAACTTACCGTCTTTTTCCATAAATACATTTGCACCGGGACCTTCTGCAACAAAGCCATCCACATCAGTAAGCAACGCCTCATCGTAACCGTTATCCTTTGCTTCCTGGCAGGCAATGATAGAGTTTACATAATGACCGCCCACTTTTGCGTATACTTTAAAACCTTTGGGGTTGGGGCGTTGGTAGGAAGAAAGCATCACCCTGAGCAATTGCTCACCAAGGTAGGCACCCCAATCCCACACGGCAATCATGATGTTAGATGACTTAGCTTTTTGCAGGCTCATATTGGCGGGGCAAAATACCAACGGCCTGATATAAGCATTGGCTATGTTGTTCTTTTCCAGCAAGTGGTAAGTAACTTCCGTAAGGGTTTCATTATCCCAGGTATAAGGTATGTGTACTGATTCGCAGGAGGTTTTCAGGCGATCGAAATGTTCGGCTGCTTTAAAAATGCGGGTGCCGTTTGCCGTGTCGTATGACCGGATGCCTTCAAAAGCGGAGTAGCCGTAATGAAGGCTTTGGCTGAAAAAATCCATTTTAGCTTCTGCGGCTTTTACAAATTGTCCGTCGAGGTATAAGATCGTATGTTCGTTATAATACATTGTATGCTTTAATTAATTTTCTTTTAGATAATGGTTGACCGCCCGGCTTCGATGGTATGTTTTTTCATCTCGGGATTTTGGCCGCTGATGTATGCTCCAATCAAATCGCCGACCGTGCTGCAACTGTAATAATTGTAGGGATCGATGTCCTTGGTAACATAACTGCTTTCAAGCGTCCAGGCAACAGCTTCTCTTACCAGCGCCGCTTCAGTTTTTAATCCCAGGTGATCCAGCATCATGGCTGCAGAAAGGATAGATCCCAATGGGTTTGCAATATCCTTGCCGGCAGCCTGTGGGTAGGAGCCATGTATGGGTTCAAATAACGCAACGCCATTGCCTACAGATGCGGAGGGAAGCAGTCCCAGCGATCCGGTGATCACGCTTGCTTCATCGCTGATGATATCACCAAAAAGATTTTCTGTTAATACCACATCAAATTGCTTTGGGTTCAGTATAAGTTGCATAGCAGCGTTGTCTACAAACATATAATCTACTGTTACGCCAGGGTAATTGGCGGCCATTTCCTGCACTACTTTCCGCCACAGGCGGGATGTTTCCAGCACATTGGCCTTATCAACCAGCGTTAATTTGTTCCTTCTTTTTTGTGCCGCCTGGAAGGCAAGTGTTGCAATGCGTTCTATTTCCTCCCTGGTGTATGTACAGCTATCAGAAGCTGTGTTGCCGTCTGCAGATAATTCCTTTTTGCCGAAATAGATGCCGCCGGTCAGTTCCCGGTATATCACGAAATCTACACCAGAAGTGTTGGCGGCTTTTAGCGGTGAAAGGTGCTGCAACGAATCATAAGTAGTTACCGGCCTGATGTTGGCAAACAACTGCAACGATTGACGCAGTTTAAGCAAACCCTGTTCTGGCCTTACTTTGGCGGTTGGATCATTGTCGTATTTTGGATGGCCAATGGCACCGAATAGTATTGCGTCACTTTTAAGGCAGGTCGCAATTGTTTCATCGGGCAACGGGTTGCCTGTTTGATCGATGGCTACTGCACCCATCAGGCAGGGGGTAAAATTGAACTTATGGTGAAATGTTTCGGCAATGGCGTTTAATACATTTACCGACTCCTGTACCACTTCGGGGCCTATGCCGTCTCCTTCAATTAGGGCAATAGAAAACTGGTGCACCTGTTTACCACCGGGGCTGTTATAATCGTTTGTGTTTGGTTTGCTCTGTTCGTTCATCTGGTGTTTTTTTTTCTTGGTTCGTTATTGTATGGTATGGTTTATTTCAAAGGCGATGATCTCCTGCTGCATGTTTAACAGGTAGTCTATATCTGTAAAACCATTTAACAGGCAGGTCTTTTTATACGTGTTGATGTCGAATGTTTCGGAAAATGTTACCAGCCCTGCTTTGAAGCTGATGGTTTGCGCTTGCAGGTTGATGGCTATTTCCGTGTTTGGATCAATACCAATTGCCGGAAATAATTTTTCCAGGAATTCATCACTCACCGTAACGGGCAGCAGGAAATTATTCAATGCATTATTCTTAAAAATGTCGGCGAAAAAACTGCTGACCACCACATCAAATCCTGCATCTTTTATGGCCCATGCTGCATGCTCCCTGCTGCTGCCACAACCGAAGTTTTTGCCTGCTACCAATATTCTTCCGCTATACCGGTCATTGTTCAGCACAAAGTCTTTGCGGGGTTGTTTTGTATCATCGTTCTCGTAACGCCAGTCACGAAAAAGGTTCTTACCAAAACCTTCCCGGTTGGTTACTTTTAAAAAGCGGGCGGGAATGATCTGATCAGTATCTACATTCTCTATGGCAAGCGGAACAGCAGTAGAAGTAAAGCTGCCGCCGGTGCCGCTGAATGGTGAGTTGTCGTTGTTGTTATTTGTTGTCATTGTTTGATTAGTTCATAGTTGATGGTTCATTGTTCATGGTCTAAAAAACCTGAAGTCTTTACCCAATTTTATGATTCATAGTTGAAGTCTTTTAAAAATTACCCAAACGCTTCCAGGTCTTGCCCGACCACTCACATGCGCCGCAGACACTGAAAGGTTTCGCATTCAAAATTTATAATTCATAACTTATAATTTCTCCATCATCTCCCTCACATCAGTTACCACACCGGTGATGGCTGCTGCTGCGGCACTTAGCGGGCTTGCAAGGAATGTTCTTGCATCAGGCCCCTGTCGCCCTTCAAAATTGCGGTTGCTGGTGCTGATGCAATATTTGCCGGCAGGAATTTTGTCTTCATTCATACCAAGGCAGGCACTGCAGCCGGGTTGGCGTAACTGGAAGCCCGCTGCCTCAAAAACTTTATCAATGCCTTCCGCAATGGCCTGCTCCTGCACCAGTCTGCTTCCGGGAACGATCCATACCTCTACATCTTTGGCCTTCTGTTTACCTTTTACAAAAGATGCCACCTGCCTCAGGTCTTCAATGCGGCTGTTGGTGCAGCTTCCTATAAACACATAGTCTATTTTTTGTCCTTTAATATCGGCGCCTTCCTGCAGCCCCATGTAATTAATTGATTTTTGAAAAGAGGATTTCTCTCTTGCATCAACGCTGCTGAGTTTAGGCACTGTACCACTAATGCTGATTCCCATACCAGGATTGGTACCGTAAGTTATCATCGGGCTGATGTCTGCAGCATCAAGGTTTATCTCTTTATCAAACACCGCATCAGCATCGCTATGCAAGGTTTGCCAAAAAGCAACGGCTTTATTCCATGCTTCGCCTTTTGGCGCAAATGTTTTTCCTTTCACATAATTGATGGTGGTTTCATCCGGAGCAATTAACCCACATCGTGCGCCCATTTCAATGCTCATGTTACAAATGGTCATCCTTGCTTCCATAGAGAGGCGGCGGATTGCTTCTCCCGCAAATTCAATGGCATAGCCCGTTGCGCCGCTTGCGGTTATTTTACTAAGGATATACAACACCATGTCCTTGGCCGTAACACCCGGTGCCAAATGGCCGTTAATGTTGATGCGCATTTGCATTGGTTTTGTTTGCAGCAGGCACTGGGTGGCCATTACCATTTCTACTTCGCTGGTACCAATGCCAAATGCAATACTGCCAAAAGCACCGTGAGTGCTCGTGTGACTGTCACCACAAACGATGGTCATGCCGGGCTGAGTGATTCCTAATTCCGGACCTATAACGTGTACAATTCCCTGGAAGGGATGACCGAGGCCATAGAGCTCAATGCCATGTTCGGCACAGTTCTTTGCAAGGGCTTCTACCTGTAACCTTGATAAGGTTTCTTTAATTGGCAGGTGCTGGTTCATCGTAGGTACATTATGGTCTGCCGTTGCAACCACCTGCCGTGGGCGCAGCACTTTAAGGCCACGTTTATTCAGGCCTTCAAAAGCCTGCGGGCTGGTAACTTCATGAATAAAATGTGTATCAATATATAGTACCGACGGCCCGTCCTTGATGGTTTTTACCACGTGCCTGTTCCAGATCTTATCAAATAATGTTGTTGCCATTTATCGTTTTGCTCGTTTTTGTATGTATAGTAATTATGCCATTACGCTGCTGTGTTGGGCAGCCATTACGGCAAGGTCTTTATCCTCTACTTCTTTTTTGCTATCTGCTACCTGCAGGAATAATTCGTAAAGACTATCTACATCATTCCTTGTAAAACTGTAACCCAGTTTGTGAAAACGATAGGCGAGGGCACTGCGGCCACTCCTGGCAGTTAGTACGATTTTTGAATCAGCAGCACCTACTTCTTCAGGTGCAATGATCTCGTAGGTTTGCGCATTCTTCAGGAAGCCGTCCTGGTGAATGCCGGAGGAATGGGCAAATGCATTTGAACCTACAATTGCTTTATTGGGTTGCACCGGCATGCGCATGGTATCAGATACCAGGCGGCTCATCGGGTTCAGGTACTGCGCTTTTACATCGCTGTAATAGCCAAGGTTCTGGTGTTGCTTTAAGATCATCACCACTTCTTCCAGCGCCGTGTTACCTGCTCTTTCGCCCATGCCATTGATAGTACATTCTATTTGCCTGGCACCGGCCAGCACGCCTGCAATGGAATTTGCCGTGGCAAGCCCCAGGTCGTTATGGCAATGGCAACTGATGATGGCCTTATCTATATTGGGCACATTGTTTACCAGGTAAGCAATCTTTTCGCCATACTGGTGTGGCAGGCAATAGCCAGTAGTGTCTGGTATATTTACCACAGTGGCACCCGCTTTGATGACGGCTTCAACCACACGGGCCAGGTATTCATTTTCCGTGCGTCCGGCATCCTCTGCATAAAACTCCACGTCATCCACATAATTCTTAGCCCATTGTACGCTTTGTATGGCCCTTTGCAAAATATCTTCCTGGTTAGAATTGAACTTCGATTTTATGTGCAGGTCAGATGTGCCGATACCTGTATGGATACGTGGACGGGCCGCATGTTTAAGCGCTTGCGCTGCCACATCTATATCATTTTTTACGGCACGGGTAAGGCCGCAAACACTCGCATTTTTTATCACTTTGCTAATGGCTGCCACCGATTCAAAATCGCCAGGTGATGAAACCGGGAAACCAGCTTCAATAATGTCTACACCAAGTTCTTCCAATGCCTGTGCAATTTTTACTTTCTCGGCTGTATTCAGTTTACAACCCGGCACTTGTTCGCCATCCCTTAGCGTTGTATCAAAAATGTGAACTTTTCCTGCTGCCATTTTAAATGAGTTATAACGTGAGAATAAAATGCTTGCGCTTATATTTGTGAGCTACCCAAATAGGAAGCCTGCTTACTAAATTAGCAATGCCTGGTGTTGATATAAAAACTAAATGGCCATTGTTACATTAATCGTAACAGGGGTATATAACAGTGAATCCCTTTATGACAAAGGGTTTTAAAAGAATTGAATTACGATGTTCAACCGCAATACAGACCCGCTTTTTCAACTCATAAAATCGCTTGGTAAGAGCGAAAAGCGCAGTTTTAAGCTTTTTGCCCGCCGGAATGTGAGCAGCGATGAATTGAAGACGGTGCAGTTGTTTGATGCGCTTGATAAAATGCAGGACTACAATGAAGCCGCCCTGCTTCGCCGAAATGCCGCTTTTAGCAAGAGCCAGCTTAGCAATCTGAAGGCGCAATTATATAAACAAGTACTGAATAGCATGCGCCTGCTGCGTACCGACAATAATATTGCCCTACAGTTGCATGAACTAATGGATCATGCCCGGATTTTGTACAATAAAGGACTTTACCTGCAAAGTTTAAAAGTGTTAGATAAAATGAAGGAGTTGGCTTACGAATACCAGCAGGCATCGTATGTGCAGCAGGCATTATTTTTCGAAAAAAAAATTGAGGCACTCTACATTACCCGGAGTATGCGAGACAGGGCTGCCAGCCTTGCCCGCGAGAGCGAAACGGTGCTGCATACCCTTGTACTGGTAAATAAACTCAGCAGTTTAAGCCTGCAGTTGTATAGCTGGTATATTGCTAATGGCCATGCCCGCAATGAAAAAGACCTGAAAGGCCTTAAAATATTTTTTGATAAGCATTTGCCGGCACAGGCAGGGGAGTCGCGGGGTTTTTATGAGCAATTGTACCTGCACCAGAGTTATTGCTGGTATGCATTTATCCGGCTAGATTTTTTACAATATTACCGGCACTGTTGCCAGTGGGTAGGTTGCTATGAGCAACACCCGCAGATGCTGATGATGGAAACTGCCATATATATAAAAGGCATGCACAACCTGATGAGTGCAGCCTTTGCCCTTCGCAATCCTACAAAGATGGCTGCCAGCATCAAAGCATTCGAACAGTTTGCCAGGCTTAAAACCGTAAGGCAAAATCAGAATACATTAATACTGGCTTACCAATACCTGTATACTGCCCGTATTAATTATCATTTTTTAACCGGCAGTTTCAGCAAGGGCTTGTACATGGTGCCTTTCCTGCAAAAGATGCTGAAGGAATATGGGCTATACCTTGATGAGTACCGTGTGCTGGTATTTTATTATAAAATTGCCTGCCTCTATTTTGGCAGCGGCAATAACAGCAAGGCGATCGATTACCTCAATCTAATCATCAACAGTAAAGCCAACCTGCGCACCGACCTGCAGTGTTATGCCCGGTTGCTACACCTTATAGCCCATTACGAACTGGGTAATTTTGAGCTGCTGGAATACCTTATAAAATCTGTGTACCGTTTTATGGCCCGTATGCAAAACCTGAGCAAGGTAGAAGAAGCCATCTTCGATTTCTTACGTCGTAGTTTTGTGGTAGGTGCCCATGCCCTTAGGCCTGAATTTGAAAAACTACGCAGCCAGTTGTTACTCTATGAAGGAAATCCGCTGGAAGCAAGGGCCTTCGCCTACCTCGATATCATCAGTTGGCTGGAAAGCAAAATAAAAGGCCAGCAGGTGCAGGATATCATTAGGGAAAAATCAGCGGGCAAAGCTGGAGTATAAGCGTCAGCCGATATACGTAAAATAATTTCGGCATGCCTGTTCACTCCGTTATTTCTGCAGTTTGCAGCTTTATTAAAGTTGGTACATACGATTAATTATATCATATACTACGGTTTAAAACCCCAGCATTTTTTTAAAGAGAATTATTAATGCGTTAACTATCGAAGGAAAGCAATATATTGTTGGTGGCAACTTTTCCTATTAATTACTGTAGTGAGATTGTTTAATTAGCATTCTGCTTAGCGAATCATAAATACTGCAGGCTGTCAGGAACCAACAGGTATGAATCAAAACTGTTATACATGCAAACACTCGTGATACTTTCCCAGTTAATTATTGCCTTATCCATTGTTATCGTTTGGGTTTTTAGATTTGATAATATTGTAAAGGAGTTCAAGCAGTACGGCTTACCAGACATTGTAAGAAACATGGTAGGAGCTGCAAAAATTGCATTAGCTACTTTGCTGGTTGTTGGTATCTGGTATCCATCACTTGTGTTGGTTGCTGCACTTTTAATGGCCTTGCTGATGGTAGGTGCACAATGGGCACATTTTAAAGTGCACAATCCCTGGCAAAAGCACATTCCTTCATTGTTGTTGCTCCTCCTTTCGCTATTTATTGCTGCTGCTCACCTTGATATTATCAAAGTTTTACCCTCATGATGATCATACTTACCTGGTTTTCCAGTTTGTCATTTTTGTTTTATGGCATTTATTATTTTACCTCCCCGGCAATGAAACAGGAGTTTATAAGGTTCGGCCTGGCAAAGTTTGGTGCCCTTACTGCCATACTGGAGATATTGGGTGCCATTGGTCTTGTTGTAGGGCTGCAGGAGCCTTTGGTGCTCGTGATTGCGTCAGCAGGATTAGCCCTACTAATGTTACTGGGTGTAGGGGTTCGAATCGTAATTAAAGATTCGCTCCTGGTATCGCTGCCTGCTATTTTTTTTATGGGTTTGAATACCTATATTTTTTATGATTCCTTACTTAATTACTGACTGATAAAATTTGCTTTGTAACGGTCGGGTTTTATTCTTTTGAATAAAAGTATTAATTTAAGGGCAACCGCTAATTTTTTCAACTATGAAGAAAGTACTTGTTTCAACCGATTTTTCAGACAATTCAAAAGCAGGGATCCTGTTTGCGATACAGTGGGCTACGCAGCAACGCCTGGCGCTGGTATTTGTCCATGTTTTGCATATTTTAAGACCTACTAAATGGCCCGATGATTATTTTGATAGCTATGCCGCCGAAGAAGTAGCGGAGTATGAAGCCAAACTGCCTGCATTCGTTCACGACATATACCGGCAGCATGGTATTGAGCCCGGCCCGCATTCCTTCCTTATTTTGCAAGGCTATAGTGCCGATGTAACTATTATGGACTATAGCAGCGATAACCCCGGAATAGATTTTATCTGTATGGCAACCAGCGGGGCAGGTAAGCTTACAAAAATATTTGGAACCAATACGGGTAACCTTATTACAAAATCTGAAGTGCCGGTAATAGCTGTGCCTGCTTCTTACACGATGGCTCCTATAGAAAAGCTGATGTACGCAACAGACATGAAGCGATACAAGCCCGAGATAAAAAAGTTGACTGCATTTGCGGGACCGCTGCAATGCAGTGTAGTTGCGGTACACTTTACATGGCCCAATGAGTCATCACTTGACAAGGCTGCCATTGACAAAGACTTGAAGAAGCAGTTAGGAGAGGCATCTGAATTTCACTTTGAAAAAAATGACGGCGTGCATACATTGGTGCAGAACCTGCAGGAACAGGTTAAAAAAATCAAACCCTCTGTGCTGGTAATGTTCACCAATCAAAAGAGAAATTTCTTCCAGAAATTATTTCTTTCCAGCAAAGCGGAAGAATTTGCTTTTAAAGCAACCGTGCCTTTGCTGGTGTATAGCAAAGGCAGTTAACATTGCGGTTTTTAATAAAAATTCAATAATTAAAGAACGATGCACTATGCCTGCAAGCAGTAAAATGAAAGAAGCTGCCATGGCTTTTTACAGCCTGATGTTTAATGACTGCGAACCTGCAGAAGCTATAGCGCAGTATGCAGGCGATTGAATACAAACAGCATAATCCACATGTTGGTGATGGCAAACAAGCATTCATCGATTATTTTATAAGGATGGCGGAAAGCTATCCCGGAAAAAAGGTATCCTTTAAGCGGGCAATTGCAGAAGTAAACTACGTGGTACTGCATTGCCATCAGTACTGTTCCGGCGATGATGATTAAGCCGGTATTGATATTTTTCGGTTTGATGATAAGGGAAAAATAGTGGAACACTAGGATGTATTACAGGTGGTTCCGGCTGAATCAGCCAATGGTAACACTATGTTCTGAACCGGTGCCGGATTGTTTCACTTTTAGCACAACCAATCTTAATTGTAAGAACTCATTTTTGTATTTACGATGAGCATCTTTAATGGTTAATGAAGCCCTCTTTTAAACATCTCCAGGAGAACAACATTATAAGAAGACTGAAAGGACCTTCACCGAAAGTTGTATTGCCTGTTATCAACGCTTGAATTTATGTCAGCTTAGTGTGTATGATATATGCTTAACTGCCTCGCTAAACAATTGCATCCTAATCTTGTTTGACACTATAAGTTGATATGCCCTTTTTTCAAACAACATCAATTTCTAAATTGCAAATACCTATTAATAATTTTGTTTCAAAATCATGCCTCGTATGAATTGTAAGAAAAGGATATGTTATACATTGATCGCTTTTATTTTTACTATTGCTCCCATAATTGCTGGAGCGCAGGTTACTGGTAGTATTGCGGGCAAAGTTATAGACAAAGCCACGCAGCAGGCACTGGCCAATGTGAATGTTAGCCTTAGCAGCAGCCAGGCGGGTGCGGTAACAGATTCAAATGGGGTGTTCAGGTTAACCAACATTCTGCTGAAAACTTACAATATTAATTTTTCGCTGGTTGGCTACAAAACAAAGACTCTCTTTAATGTGGTGGTGAATGCGGGCAATGAAAATTATTTTAATGTAGAACTGGAGCCCATGGCGGAATCGCTGGAAGGTATAGTGGTAACCAGCAACCGCAAAACTGCAAGGGCTGCTACCCTGGAAACGCCGCTAAGTGTGCAACGGCTAACCACCGAAGAAATAAAAAGTAATCCGGGTGGAAACTTCGATATCAGCAAAGTTATCCAGGCGCTTCCCGGCGTGGGCGGCGGGGCCCAGGGTGGGGGCGGTGGTTTCAGGAATGATATCATCATCAGGGGGGGCGCTCCCAACGAAAATGTTTTTTATTTAGATGGAATTGAAATCCCGGTGTTGAATCATTTTCAAACACAGGGTAGCGCTGGTGGCCCGCAGGGAATATTAAATGTGTCGTTTATTGAAGATGTAAAACTGAGTTCTTCTGCTTTTGATGCAAGATATGACAATGCCATGAGCTCTGTTTTTCAGTTTAAACAAAAAACGGGTAACCCCAATTCGGTGCAAGGCAACGTGCGCTTAAGTGCAACAGAGCTTGCGCTAACGCTGGAAGGGCCATTGTCTAAAGATAAAAAAACAACCTTCCTGGCTTCTGCAAGGCGCTCTTACCTTGAACTGCTTTTTACTGCCCTCGACCTTCCTATTCGTCCCAACTACTGGGATTTTCAAACAAAAATTACCAGGCAGCTAAACAAGCAAACCACCATTTCATTTATAGGACTGGGTGCTATTGACGAGTTTAGTTTTGCGCCCATTAAAGATGCAACACCAGAAAAATTATACGCCTTAAATTCAAACCCCATCATCAACCAATGGAATTACACGGTAGGCGTTTCTCTAAAGAAACTGATTCGTGATGGTTTCTTCAACCTGGCCATCAGCCGCAATAGTTTCGATAATGATATAGTGCAATACGAAGACAATGAGCAGCAACTTGCGGCTGAAAGAACCCTGCAATACAAGAGTCGGGAAACGGAGAACAAGTTGCGTTTTGATGTAAACCTCAATCGCAACGGTTGGAAATTTGCTTACGGAGGCGTAGCACAGTTGGCTGAATATGATAACAGCACTTTTAATGTGTTTAGAAAGGAATTAACAGACAGCAACGGAGCGGTAATACAACCTGCGGTGATCATCAACTTTAAAAGTCCGTTAAAACCTTTCCTGCGTTACGGTGCCTTTGCACAGGCAGGTAAGCGGGTGCTGAACAACAGGCTGGGCATAAGTATGGGCGTACGTACAGATATGAATAGCTTTACCAGCACGGGCAACGATCCTTTAAAAACATTGAGTCCACGTTTTTCAGTAAGCTATGTACTAGCCGATAAATGGACGCTGAATGGTTCTATAGGGCGTTACTTTAAAATTCCACCTTATACTATACTGGGTTTTGCTGATAACAATGACAACCTGGTAAATAAAAACAGCCGTTACCTGCGCAGCGATCATTATGTAGCCGGTGTTGAATATTTACCTGCGGGCAACCTGCGCTTTACTGCGGAGGCTTTTTACAAGGGTTATGCAAATGTGCCCGTATCGGTTCGCAATGGTATTTCCCTTTCAAACCTTGGCAGCGACTTTAGTGTATTGGGCAACGAAGCCGTTGTTACCAATGGCAAGGGGCGTGCTTATGGCTTTGAGTTTTTTGCACAGCAGAAATTAACGAAGCGTTTCTTCGGTATACTCTCTTATACATTTTACCGCAGTAAATACAGCGGGTTTAACGGGCAGTTAATTCCAAGCAGTTGGGATAACCAGCATTTGCTGGCCATTACATGGGGTTACAAGTTTCCCCGCAACTGGGAACTTGGTTTAAAATTCCGTTACCAGGGTGGCGCCCCTTATACGCCTTTTGATGAGGCAGCTTCCCGTTTGAATTATCTTTCGCTTGGGCAGGGAGTGCCCAACTATAATAGCCTGAACACCCTAAGGCTGGGCGGTTTTAACAGCAGCGATGTGCGGATTGATAAAAAATGGAACTTTAAAAAAACGACCATCGATTTCTATATTGATATCACCAACTGGTACCTTGCACGCAACCCCGCGGTGGATAGTTACACTTTTAAAAGAACCGCAGATAACAGCGGATTTGTTACAACAGACGGGCAGCCCATAAAGCAGGACGGTAGTAATGCCATCCCCGTACGGTTAAAAAATGATGATCCTGTTTTTGCGCCCACATTGGGTTTTATTGTTGAGTTTTAAGAGGGCAGGCGCCGGAAAAGAGTGTTGCCCAATTTGTACAAGTCGTTTTTGAATTCTTAAATTTTTTGGTGGAAGAATTTTCCAGCGAAACCCCGATGAGTTGCAATCGTCAGCATTCATAAGACAGAACTACAAGTTTTCTGATGTTGCATTCCCTAAACTTAGGAATTCCCATTTTATGAAATTTAAATTATTAGTATTCATCGAGCCTGCCTGCTTGCCTGGAGGCCATGCCTTCGGCAGGTA